>NZ_JBDGAB010000004.1:0-126804 GCF_040910705.1 Blautia sp. RTP21359st1_E11_RTP21359_211015 | reverse complement strand
CTGCTTTTTCTGCTTTTATTTTTCGGAGAAAAAGCACTCTTTTTCTGCAAAAGAAATATCTGCATTCTCATTTACAGACATGCCTTACCGCAGGATCTCGTCAATGGTGGAAACGGTACTGAAAGATCCTTTATTCCTTGAAATGATCTCTTTTACTTTCTGCAGTTCAAAATAATTTACATAGCAGATCAAAGTCTTGTTCTCTCCTGCGATCACGCCGGAAGAGTTGATGATGGTACAGGTTTTGTTCAGCTCCTCCTTAATATCACAGATGATCGCATCAGGATCCTTTGTGATGATCGTCACCTGTTTCAGTGCCTCAAAATGATCTGTGAAATGATTGATGATGGAAGTCGCCACAATGTATACCAGAAGACTTAAAAGTGCGGAATCTCTGTCAAGAAGTACAAACACAGCTCCATATACACAGGCATTAAATGCAATCAATATGTAGGAAATACTGTAGTCCTTTCCGGAATGATTGTAGATCTTTTTTACAATGATATTGACAAAGATCTCAGAACCGTCAATACAGCCACCGTTTCGAAGGATCAGAGACAGTCCCACACCAAGGATCGCACCTCCAAAGGCTACTGCAATAAAATGCTCTGTATTCAGCTCAAAAGGGATTTTTTCAAAGTAGGAAAGACCTATTGTGTAGACAACAAAGCCCACGAACGTTTTTGCAAAGAAATACTTACCGATAAGAATGACACCCCAGCTATGAGAAACGGCAGAAACACAAGCAGCACACATAACGACAGGTTATACCCTGTCAGCTTGCTTATGATAATGGCGATTCCGGCAGTTCCGTAATCGATGGCATCATTGGGAAGCAAAATACAGGCAACAGAAAAACTGGCCAGGATCGCTCCCACAATGATCATCAGATATGAAAACACTGTCTTAATCTTTTTGTTCATAAAGGCCTCCTCTTTGTAAGCAAAATTGTTTGTCAACAATAACAAAAAGCTGTTATAATAGATTTTCTCTATTACAACAGCTTTGTTTTCCTACTTTTGGAATGGATTTATTATATTATAAGTTTTTTTCTCTGTCAACGCCCTCAGACAATTTCACAGCTTTTCTTTATCAGTAAACCTGTATCCTGCTTTCTCAGATCTGATACCAGCGGATCTCATTAGCTTCCAGATGAAGGTCAAAGCTCTTTCCATCCCCTGTGTAAACCGTAGTGTCCTGTGGCTCATAGGTGTTGTTTACCACACAATACTTTTTATTTTTCACATAAGCATGTACTTCCACATTATAATTGGAAGAAAACCAGCAGAAAAGCTCATTTTCTGCCGCTGCTGACCAGAGCACAGCACGATAAAGAATACGGCTGTTGCAAAAGCTGTACGGAAGTCCGCTGATGTAAACACCTCTGCCTTTTCCGAAGGTTTTTACTGCCATCTGGACTTCCTGATCTTTCTGGATAAGGATCTTCGTATCCGGAAGTGCGAAGATATTCTTTTTCCCCTCACCGAAATCTACGGTTCCGTCTGTATCCTTCAGGATAAAATGATCTTTATGCTCTTCCCAGTTGTATTTATCTGTATTAAGATTAAATCCTCTTTCTTCCTCTACACCAAGGATGTCATCCAGCTGGAAGAATTTTCCCTGCCACTGATGAGCTGCCGGTTCACCGACGCCAATAAATCCGCCGCCATTATAGACAAATTTCCGCACTGCTGTAAGGATTTCCGGATCTGCCCAGTTCTCACCACCGGACTGTGCAGTGTCCGCATCACCTACATTGATGATCACATCAAAATCATTCAGCAGCTCTTTATCCTCACGGATATCGTCAAAGCTGATAAAGGAAACATCAAAAGGCGCACCACTTAATGCCTCGATAATTCCGAAATAGGAATAATTCTGCTTGTAATAGATGGCATGATGTACCATATGGTTGCCCCAGGAGCGCATTTTTCCCCAGCAATTTAAAACTGCCACACGTTTTACGCAGTACGGTGTGGTTCCCTGGATATTGTCGTAGAGCACACGGAATTCCTGGCAGACTTCCTTGATATACTGTACAAAATCCGGAAATTCCAGAGCCAGTTTCAGATAACCGCCGTATCCAATTCTCTGGATCGGACTTCGAAGGATAGCTCTTCTTGCAGTCACCCAGTTTACTTTTGCCTCTTTTACAGGATCCCCGCCCTCATGGAAGGTGTCCGGGAAAAAGTACGGCAGAAATCTTCCCTCTGTATATTTTACATGTTTAATATCACTGAACAAACGTAGGGTCGCTCCGTTTCCGACGCTTCCCACTACCGCATCCAGCCCGATGGAAGCAAACTCATCCATAAAGGGCTCCATACCGATCCAGTGATCACCCATGAACATCATGGCCTCTTTTCCGTATTCATGGACAATGTCTACCATTTCCTTTGCAAGCTTCGCCACTTCCCGTCTCTGGAAAGCCTGGAAATCTTTAAATTCTTTTGATGGGATACGGTAGGTGTTGTTCATATATCCCTGATCAATGATAAACTCCGGACGGAACTTATATCCCACTTCCTGCTCAAACTGTTTCAGGATATAGGGGCTCACCGAAGCGGAATACCCGAACCAGTCTACATATTTTTCCCGTGCCATCTCATCAAAGATCAGTGTGAACTGGTGAAAAAATGTAGTAAATCGTACTACATTCACATAATCATGGGAATCCAGAAATCTGCGGAGGCGATCCATGGAATGTGCACGTGTTGCCGGCTGACGCACATCAAAAGTGATCTGAGGTTCTACATCTTTCCAGTCATTGACAACTGCATTGTACATATGTACCGGATCCCACATGATATATGCAAGAAAGCTTACCGTATACTCATGAAACTCTTTCGCCGGCCTGATCACAACATTTCCGTTTTCTTCATCGTATGACCATTCCTCTGTACTGACAGCTTCCCCTGTAGTCCGGTCAATGACTTCCCACCATCTTCTGATATCATCTCTTGTATTCACCGCCAGCATATCCGGATACAGATGATCCATCAGATGGATCTCCAGAGTATCCGACACTGCCGTGTGAAAAGATGTCATGATATACATCTGCTGGATTTCTTCCGGATGGGCCTTTGCCCAGGCATTATCCTTTCTGGTGGTATAATAAGTTGCATAAATCTTTGCGCCGGTTTTCTTCAGCTCTGCCGGAAATTCCGTTCCGTCACAGTCACGGATGGCATCTGCACCCCACTCATCCAGCATTTTCAGTGTCTCCGGGATCACATCCAGATCTGTCGGAATGGTCACTCTTCCTTTTGTTTCGCTCATCACTTTACCTCCATTGTAAAAATCCCTGTTTTTTTATTTCTGATATTTTTTCACGATCGTCTGCATAGTATCCCATTTCTGTTCCATATCAGCCACCAGCTTAAACTGTGTGCGGCAGCGGTCCAGATTGTGTTCTTCCCGGTCGATCTTAAAATAATGATCTCCTTCCAGATAATCGGTAAGAAAGCGAATGCCACATTCATAAGTCATCACCTTAGCTCCCATGGGAAGCATCTCGATCTCTTTTGCACTAAGCTTATCTCCACAGCTTTCCAGAAAGCCTTTTACATAGATTTCATAGAGCTCCATATCACAGGAAACTTTGCTTAAATCTTTCTCATCCTCCAATGCAGTGCTGGCCCCGAAACGAATGGAATCTCCAAAATCATTCATGGCAAGTCCCGGCATAACCGTGTCCAGGTCCACTACACAGATTCCCCTTCCTGTTTCCAAGTCGATCATAACGTTATTCAGCTTCGTATCGTTGTGCGTTACCCGAAGGGGCACCTCACCTTTTGCCAGCAGCTCACCGAATACATTTGCCAGATACTCATGCTGAAACGCAAATGCGATCTCTTCTTTTACGGATGCAGCACGATGGCGGCTGTCCTTCTCTATGGCATTTTTCAAAGTCTGAAAACGTTTCTTTGTATCATGGAAATCCTTTATCGTTTCATGCAGAGTCTCTGCCGGGTAATCTGCTAGCATTTCCTGGAATTTTCCAAATGCAACTGCACTTTCATAAAAATCCTCCGGTTTTTCTGCCAGATCATAGCTTACTGCATCGGTAATAAAAATATAAGCTCTCCAGCATTCTCCGTTTTCATCTGTCAGGAATGCCTTCCCGTCCTTTGTCGGAATCAGATTCAGAACCTCCCGTTCCGGATCTCCTCCCTTCTGAAGAACTTTCTTTTTCAGATGCCCGGTGACTCCGGCAATGTTCTCCATCAGTTCTTCCGGTTTCTGAAAGATCTCCCGATTGATCTTCTGAAGGATCACCTTAATGGACCCCATCTCTCCGATCCGATATCTAAGCATATAGGTTTCGTTGATATGCCCGCTTCCGCAGGGGCCGCAGGAAACCAGTTCTCCGGTAAATGCAAACTGATCCGCTATTCTTTTTATCTCTTCTTTTGGTGTACCTGCCATTTTACCTTCTCTTTCCCAGACAGCAGTAAAAAGCATACCGTCCGAAAACAAATATGCTTTATACTTTTTTCTGTGTTTTTTACTGTGATTATTTTTTCCGCTTTAAGATCCTGGTGGCAAGCGGAGCAATATTTTCATCTGTTGATCCGTAGAGAACTTCGTAATCCCCCGAGACAGAAACTGTTTCTGTCTTTTCTCCGAAGTTCTGGATAAACAGATATTCCGTATCCTCATTTTCTCTGGTTGTCACAGAAATACCTTCCGGTATAAATGTAAGCGGCATCTTCACGCCTGCTTCCTCTGCTGCCCTTCCCAGAAAATCCTCATAAAAGGCTGCTTCCATATCTGCCGCTACATAGTAAACATGGCCTTTTCCATATTTCTTGTGAGTCAGCACCGGATACCCCTGATAGAAATCTTTTCCATAACGCAGCAGCACTTCCGCACCGGAAACCTCTGCAAGTTCACAGAGATTTTTGCAGGTATAGCTTTCTGTAATTCTGAGATGATTTCCTGTTTCCGGGATACCTACGTTTTCTTCCCAGTCATAAAGTGCATCGATCTCTTCCGCACGGATACCGGCTGCTTCCATCAGCCCGTGAGGGGTTCCCTCCAGATAGCATTTATCTGTTTCATCTACAAGTCCGGACCAGTAGGAAATTACCAGAGTACCACCGTTTTTTGCAAAAACGCGAAGCTTTTCGGCATATCCATGATAAAACATGTAGGCCATCGGTGCCGTTACCAAACGGTACCGGGACAGATCATGTTCCATATTGATGATATCTGTATTATAGCCTTTTCTTCGGAGAGCACGATACTGTTTCAGTACATTTTCCTGATAATGCATATCCTCGTTTCGAGGTCCCTGCGCATCCTTCAGCGCCCAGTCATTTTCCCGGTCATAGAGTACAGCCACCGGAGACTTCGTCACGCTTCCAGCAGTTTCCCGGATCTGCTCCAACGCTTCTCCTACCTCTGTCACTTCGCGGAAAATACGAGTATCATCCCCACCGTAGTGATCGATCACCGCACCATGGAATTTCTCAGAGGCTCCCTGGCTCTGACGAAGCTGGAAATACAGAACACTGTCTGAACCATGAGCAACTGCCTGCAGAGAGGCAGCCAGATGTATTCCTGGTTTTTTCAGCTTGTTGATAGGCTTCCAGTTGGTCGCAGAGGGACAGGATTCCATCAGAAGAAACGGTGCTTTCTTGATGCTTCTCATAAGATCATGCTGCATGGCTCCGTCCAACGCTGTGGTATAATTGTCTTTTTTATGCCAGCTTGGATAATTATCCCAGGATGCAATATCCATAACATCCTTAAATTTTTTATAGTCCAGTCCGTTGTAGTCATACATCAGATTGGCAGTTGCCGGAAGCTCGGAACCACCTGCACGGATCGCAGAAATCTCATGCTTCATAAAATCCACAGTCCTGTCTGTAACAAAACGTTTCCAGTCCAAGGTAAGTGCATGAAGAGCATTTTCCCCCTTTGGCGAAGGACTTTCGATCTGATCAAAGCTGTTATAGGTATGGCTCCAAAATGTTGTGCACCAGCTGGAATTTAAATTTTCGATGGTCCCGTATTTTTCTTTCAGCCATTCCCGGAATTTTTCCCGGCACAGAGGACAGTGGCATTCTCCACCATATTCATTGGAAATATGCCACAAAAGCACTGCGGGATGTTTTCCGAAACGTTCAGAAAGCTTCTTATTAATATTGTAGACTTTTTCCCTGTATACTGGAGAAGTATAACAGTGATTATGTCTTCCACCGAAAAATCTTCTTGTGCGATCCGGATCCATGCGAAGAACTTCTTCATATTTATCTGCCATCCATTTCGGTCTTGCTCCGGATGGTGTGGAAAGTATCGTATAAATTCCTTCTTTATACAGATTATCGATCACTTCTTCCAGCCAGTCAAGGTTATATCTTCCCTCTTCCGGCTCCAGCACTGCCCAGGAAAACATTCCCATGGAAACGGTATTGATATGGGCTTTTTTGAAATATTCGATATCTTTTTTCAGAATATCCGGTCTGTCCAGCCACTGCTCAGGGTTGTAATCGCCGCCGTGCAGATAATGGCCGTATCTGATCTGCTCTGCCATTTTTTTATCTCCTTATGATTTATTCGCATCAAGCGGACAAAGTCATCCGCTCCGCTACGAAGCTTTATACCAGGCAACTGATCCACAGTTGATCTGGTATAAAAAGAATGCTGCGTGATCCAGTTAAAGCATATTATACAATATACCTAAAGATTTCAGCAGCATCCTTTTTGTTTTAAAATTATTTTACAGCTCCAGTAATACCCTCTGCGAACTGTTTCTGTAATACGAAGAATACGATCATGGTCGGAATGGAACAGAATAATACGCCGCACATCAGCATGCCGTAATCCGTTACATATCCTGTGATCAGATTGGCGATCAACATCGGCATGGTCATCGCCTTATTATCTGTCATGATTACCTTCGGCCACAGATAGGAATTCCATGCATTCATAAATGTGATAACTGCTGCCGCCGCATAAGTAGATTTCATAGTCGGGATAAACATCTGGAAAAAGATCCTTACCTCGCTTAATCCGTCAATCCGTGCTGCCTCAATGATATCGATAGGAAATGCTCTGGCATTCTGACGGAACATCATGATCATAAATGGTGTGGAAATGATCGGAAGGATAAAACCTACCGCTGTATTTAAGAGTCCGGCTTTTGAAAACATCTTAAATAAAGGAACCATCGTTGCAACCTGCGGAACCATCATTGCAAGAAGCAGGGTGGAAAACAGTCTGTCTTTCCATCTGTCATGATATACCTCAAAGCCATAACCTGCGATAGAACAGATCAGAAGGCAGATCACTGTAGTAAGAACTGCATAAAACAGAGAGTTTCCAAGAGCTCTCCACAGCGGCTGCTGTGCAGTCAGGTTTTTAAAGTTCTGCATAAAATATGTACCCGGAAGGATACGGCCTCTGGATACATCTGTGGATGTATTGGTTGCCGCAGAGATCATCCAGTACAGTGGAAATACAGAGATAAATGATACGATGATCAGAAAAATATATGTAGGGATCAATCTTCTCTGAATTGCGGATTTATTCTTTTTCTCAGTCACGTGTATCACCTACTTTCAAATTGATAAAGGCCAGGATCGCTACCATGATAAATATGATAAATGACATTGCTGCCGCATATCCGAAGTTTGGCACGTTGATGAAGCATGTATTATAAACATAATGGGACATTGTGATGGTTGAGTTCGCCGGGCCACCTTTTGTCAGGTTGACAGACTCATCAAACAACTGCAGTGTACCATTGATCGACATAATAAATGTCATGATAATTGTCGGTTTCAGAAGCGGTACTGTAATTTTCCAGAAAGTCTTCCAGCCGTTGGCTCCATCAATCTTTGCTGCCTCATATACGGAATATTCGATATTCTGAAGTCCTGCAAGATAAAATACCATGTTATATCCAGTCCATCTCCAGATCAGCGCGATGATAATAACAATCTTTGCACTTGTGGAGTTTCCAAGGAAGTTATAACCGGTTGTTAAAATTCCAAGTTTGATCAGGATACTGTTGATCAGGCCATCTGTTGCAAACATGGAACGGAAGATCAGGGAATAAGATACAAGAGATGTCGCACATGGAAGGAATACGCATGTACGGAAAAATCCTTTGAATTTCAGATCTTTGTTATTCAGAAGCTGTGCGAGCAGGATCGCAAGGATCAGCATGATCGGCACCTGGATAATAAGATACAGAAATGTATTGACAATGGACTGCTGGAATACCTTATCCATCATAATACGTTTATAGTTACTGAAGATCGGATCCGCAAACCTCATGTTTGCTCCGGCACCTGTCTGTAAAGAAATGATAAATGCGCGGATCATCGGATAAAAACTCATGACAGCGATCATAATGGTTGCCGGTGCCAGAAAGATCCAGCCGGCCGCTCTTTGTTTCGCTACCAGAGACATGCCACTTTTTTTGGAATTCACAGGAACTCCTCCTTTCAAACATCTAAACCTTTACATAAGACAAGGGACTGCATGCAGTCCCCTGCCCTGTATTTCATTAATATTTCAGCTTTACTCTGTCATCTTGAATGCCAGTGTATCCTGTGCTTCCTGAAGTGCAGATTCTTTATCTGCGCCGTTTACAATATTAACAACAGCTGTGTTGATGCACTCTCTTGCCTCATAGTGGTACGGAGTTTTTGTAAATTCCGGAATGTGTGAAGAGTACTCTACAATTGTTGAGAAGATCGGCTGGTTATTGAAGAACTCGCTTGGCTCATTGTAAACCTCAGACTCACCAGCCGGCAGGTAGCAGGAAATTGCACCTGTTTCCGGAAGGATTGCATCATAGAAGTCTGTGCTGGAACCAAATGTGCTTGCAAGGAAGTCCTCAGCAAGCTCTACATTCTTGCAGTTGGATGTAATGTACCAGGAAGATCCGCCATTGTTTGCATAGTTTGTAGCTGTATCAACGCCGTCAACTTTCGGCATTGTTGTGATCTGCCACAGACCCTTCTGATCCTCTGTTCCCATCAGTGTAGCTGTGATCCAGTTACCGTTAACGATACCGGCAGCCTCTCCGCCTGTGATTGTGGAGATGTACTCATCCCAGTTATTTACTAATTTAACAACATTGTTCTTTACAAGATCCACATAAAGATCTACGCATTTCTCTGCTACATCGTTGCCAACGATATAAGCCTCTCCGTCATCATTTACGAAGTTTGCTCCACAGGACTGGATCATCATCATCAGAGTATCGCCACCTGTTGCTTCACTTGTAAGGAGATATTTACCTGTTTTTTCGTGAACGTCTTTTCCGATCTCCATGAATTTGCTCCATGTGATATCTGTAAGATCATCAATGGTATATCCTGCTTCTTCCAGGATATCTGTACGATAGCAGGCAATTGTTGCACCGTTATCAAACGGAACTCCGTAATGTGTGTCATCTACCATGGAGTAGGACTGTTTCAGTTTTCCGAAATCATCCCAGTTGATATCCATATCCTTCAGATCTGTAAAAGCATCCGGATAACTCTTCAGATATTTCTGATAGCTGTTGTCCTGCATCAGAACGATGTCCGGAAGTGTGCTGTAATCTCCGGCGTTTGCTGCTGTTGTAAGTTTGGTCTGGCAGTCATCAGAAGATGTCTCAACTACATCAACCTTGAATCCTTCGTGATCCTTTGCATACTGCTCACCTGCAATATTCATAGCCTTGATGTTGAAGTTCTGATCCCATGCCCATACAGTCAGGGTGTTATCGTCATCACCTTTTGCATATACTGCTGTAGTAGTTGCAGCAAAAGACATTGCCATGATACCTGTCATTAATACTGCGAGTAATTTTTTCTTCATTTACTTTTCCTCCTTTATTAAGCATTTCCCGTTTGCTTATGAATAGATTATAGCATCCGTATTTCCTCTATAGTTTGCAGAATTGTTCATATAATGTGCAATTTCAACCATTTTATTGATTGTGCACTATTATCCAGCTATATTTTTACAAAAAATATGCACTTTGAGGATTTTCTCTTTTTACGTTCGTCAAAATTTCAAAAAAAGCCTTCTTTTTTGGCATTATGCGAACATTTTTTGTCAAAAAAGAAGGCTTTTGTTTCTATTTCATAAAATTTCATATTGTTTTTTATATATATTTCACAAACATTTCTGTATATTATGCAAAATAAACCCTTTCAGGAAACTGCGTTTTCATCGTATGCAGCATTTCCTCTGTCAGATCCAGAAGAAGTTTTATTTTACGTCCATCTTCCTGAATGATCATGGTATAGTAAGGCACATCATCTTCATAAGAGGTATAATCGTATTTTTTCAGTTTCTCCGTTCCGGCATTCTTTTTATATTTTGCCACCTTTTCATGATAGTGAGGTGCAGTCACTTCCATCTCCTCAAGATTCAGCACGTGAGCTGTTTTACGATATTTTTTGCCATAGATTACATCTATGGTCAGTTGTCCGTTTTCCATGATATATTCATAGTCTCTCTGGCTAAATATGTCATAAACAAAGTAAAGCAGCGCCAGAAGAAATCCCGGAAGCATGAATGCCTGAGAGATCGTGATACCCATCAGTACAAAAATTGCCGCAAAGATCACCATTACTTTTCTGAGAGCTCCTGACATATGTTTCTTTTTTCTGGAGACCTGCTCCACAATCCTGTAATCGTACATTTCTTACCTCTTTCTATCTGCCTGATCCGCATACAGTCTGATATTTCTATTCTGTCGTGACAGATCCACAGATCTGGTTTTGTTGTTTTACCAGCCTTCCTCTGAATGGATGTCAAACTTAAGAAGCTGCTGTTCATAGTTCTCCGGACGTTTTCTCCACTCCAGAGGTGTCATTCCCGTAACCTGGCGAAAATTCCGGTTAAATGTGGAATTGGTGGTAAAACCACACTTATGTGCTATATCTGCAATTGGCTGATCTGTTTTTTTCAGATAATCACAGGCCGCCTGGATACGGATCGTATTGATGTATTCCAGCGGGCTCATCTTCATATAAGTCGTAAATATCCGGCGCAAATGAGTTTCACTGATATGACAGTATTCTGCCAGTTCGTCAATACGAAGATCCTCCATGTAATGATCAGAAATATAATCCTGGAACCTGGAGATCATATCCATGACTTTTCCTCTGCCTTCGCTGTAACGTTCTTCGCTTGAATCCCGGTTTATCCTTGCGATTTCCACAAGAAGCGATGCCAAAACTCCCTTAGCTTCTTCCAGATAAAATTCCTCTCCATCCCGCATGATATCCAGGATCTTAAGGATCTTACCTGCCATGGATCGGTTTTCTTTTTCATTCAGAAAAAGCGATCTGGAGTTGATCCGCTGAACGATTTTTTCTTTTTTTACCGAATTATTAATAAATTTATCCAGGAATCCTTCTACATCAATAAAAAGATACTCCCAGCGGCTGATAGTTCCAATATCACTGTTTGTGGTATGTGGATAATTGGATGGGATCACCGTAAATTCCCGGTCATGAAACTGTACCTTATCCTCTCCAAGTATCATAAATCCCTGTCCTTCATAGCAGAATCCGATTTCCAGATAATTATGAAAATGGAGATAATCGATATCGTTCCCATAATTCTGAACCCACTTCTGTCCAAGCAATGCAAGGATGGGGCTCCCCTCCGGCATCTTATAATATCGAAGCTCCATTTTGGGTTTTCGTTTTTTTGCCACAAATATTCCTCCGTATGTTTTCTGTTCCAATATTTACTGATCTTTCTGTTATATTACAGCCATACATAAAAAAAAGCAACCTGCAGGATAACAATACTTGATAACTCTTGTTTCTGCAGATTGCAATTTTTATATCAGCTATTTACTTTTTATCTGTTTATTCCTCATCCAGGTAATATCTTCCATATGCATCTGCCGCTTTGATTGCTGCAAATACAGTTTCCGGTGTAACTTCAAATGGCATGTTGTGAAGTGTATCATTCTCCGCACATGCAGTTGTGGCAACTTCCATAAGCTGCTCATCAGTTACCTTCCCAGCTCCAAGCTCTGCCAGAGTAACAGGAAGTCCTACTTCAATGCACCATAAGATGATCTCTTCCAGATCTTCCTGGGGAATATTCTCCAGTACCAGCTGTGTGATGGTTCCGAATGCAACTTTTTCTCCATGATACATATGATGGCATTCTTCCAGTACAGTAAATCCGTTATGGATCGCATGTGCACCTGCAAGTCCTGCACTTTCAAAACCAATTCCAGAAAGAAGTGTATTAGCCTCAATCACTTTCTCAACTGCCGGTGTGCATACGCCTGCTTCCAGAGCTATCTTAGCTTTTACGCCCTCATCCATCAAGGTATTAAAGCAAAGTTCAGCCAGTGCCATGGCAGCCTCTGTTGTCTTACCTCCTGCACAGGAAGTTGCTCCGCTTCTCTTGCATGCCCTTGCCTCAAAATATGTTGCCAGTGCATCTCCCATACCAGCCACAGTAAGACGAACCGGCGATTTGGTGATGATATCTGTATCCATCAGAACAAGATTCGGATTCGCCGGAAAAAACAGATATTTTTCAAAAACTCCTTCTTCTGTATAAATAACAGACAAAGCACTGCAAGGGGCATCTGTAGATGCGATCGTCGGACAGATAAATACCGGTGTTCCCGCATAGTATGCAACTGCCTTCGCTGTATCAAAGATCTTTCCTCCACCAATACCAATGGTAAGATCACACTGCTCATCTTTTACGATCTTTACCAGACGATCAATCTCACTGTTACAGCATTCTCCGTTAAAATAATCAAAAACCACCTCACAGGTACTCTCAGCAAAGCTCTCTTCGATCGTTTTACCGATTCTTTTATATCCGCCTTTACTGATCAGAACCAACGCTTTTTTTCCGCTCTTTGCAGCATAAGTTCCAAGATTCTTCATTTCTCCCGCACCCTGTAAATATTTGGACGGACTGATTAAAATTTTCGCCATTTTATACTTCCTTTCTTTGTTTTCAGAAGTCAGCCTCCGCATCCGGCTTTTGTATTTATATTATAATTGCTGTATTTTTTTATTGCAAGGAGTATTTGAGGATTTATGCAGCATAACCTGAGTTACTGTTACTGTTCACTCTGTTCCTAGTAATATACTTTGTGATCACATGAAAATCAGTTACAGCCAGCTTTCCAGAACATCATTCAGCTTATTCATATCCAGCGGTTTCGCGATATGTCCATTCATGCCTGTATTTTTGGCCAGCTGTACATCTTCTGCAAAAGCATTGGCAGTCATGGCAACAATAGGCAGTTTTCCCTTTTCACCCGGAAGGCTCCTGATTGCTGCAGTTGCCTCATAACCATTCATGACAGGCATTTGGATATCCATAAAAACAAGATCATACGAACCTTTCGGAGAAGCTTCCACTTTCTCAACTGCAATTTTCCCATTTTCTGCCGTTTCCACTTTTGCACCTGTCATCTGCAAAATTTCACCAGCAATTTCTCTGTTCAACTCATTATCCTCAACCAGAAGAATCCTTTTTCCCGTGTAGTCTGATTCTGACAGCTTCTCCAGATAATTTCTTGCCGTTTTTTCTTTTCTTCCTGAAGTAAACTGCCGCAGTGTTGCCGTCAGCCGGGAACGGAACAGCGGTTTTGCAATAAAAGCATCTACACCTGCAGTCTTTGCTTCTTCTTCAATTTCGCTGAATTCATAGGATGTCAGTACAATGATGGGGATCTCTTTTCCTATCCGTTTCCGGATCTGTCTGGCAGTTTCTATACCATCCATCTCCGGCATCTTCCAGTCTAAAATAACAGCAAAGTAATCATCTTTCAACTCATGCCGTGCATAACAGCGCTCAACCGCTTCCCTGCCAGAGAGAACCCATTCACCCATAATACCGATTTCCTTTAATGTTGCAACTGTACTTTCACAGCATGTCCTATCATCATCCACAACCAGGACCGGCAGATTCATCAGATCTCTGTCCTGTTCTTTTTCTTTTTCCTGAAGCTCCAGATAAATTGTTACTGTGATTTTAGTTCCCTTGTGCAAGGTACTGTCCACTTTAATAGTGCCATTCATCAGGTTCACAATATTTCTGCTGATTGCCATTCCCAGACCAGTTCCCTGGACTCTGGTTGTCCGGTGGTCATCCGCGCGGCTGAACGGCTCAAACATGATTTTCTGGAATTCCGGTGACATACCGATCCCATTATCCTCAATCGTAAATTCATAGCATCCAAGTTCTGAAAATCCATTTGGCTTTTCCTCTATGGAAAAAATAATATTCCCGCCATCCGGTGTATACTTGATCGCATTACTCATCAGATTCACAAATACCTGCTGAATCCTCAAGCTGTCACCACAGACAGCCTCATGTTCAATATGATTGATGTGTATATCAAAATTATGTTTATGTTCATCAAGCACCGGTTTCGTAAGTGTAATAAGATTATCTACCAGCTCTGACAGATTGAAATCTTCCTGTGCCAGTGTCATTTTTCCACTTTCAATACGTGCCATATCCAATACTTCATTGATCAGCCCCAGCAGATGGCGGCTTGATTCTGTGATCTTGCCGAGGCATTCAATGACTCTGTCCTGGCTCTCAACATTTGCTCCTGCGATTGCTGTCAGACCCACAATCGCATTCATTGGTGTCCGGATATCATGGGACATATTGGAAAGGAATTCTGTTTTCGCACGATTTGCATTTTCTGCGGACCGGTAAGCCTCCTTCAGTGCCTGACGGGATTCAATCTCTGCTTTCTTCTCCTGTGTCACATCCATGGATGCCAGCAATACCTTTTCCAGCTTTCCATTCTTCCATTCCAAGGGAATATAAGAAGCGATTTTATAAGTCTTTTCATCCAGGCTGCAATACTCAAACTTATAAATATCATTTTCACTTTTCAGTTTTTTCCGAATATTATCCGGGGCTATCAGGATATCTATAGCTTCCAATGGTTCCAGTGTCTTATATTTTTCAAGAACCTGCATCTGAAAATCATGATAAAATCCCAGAGGTTTATATATCATCTGTCCATTCAGATTGTAGAATTCATATCTGTCATTTTCCAGATCACAGACAACAAAGCGGTCAACCAGACGCACTATGCTCTGGATCAGCTGCTCCATGGAAGCATTATCCGCTGCCATCTGCAGATGCCGTGTGCTCTCTACCTTTGCCTCTGTGATATCACGCAGAAAGATCATGGCATATTCTGAATCCTCTATTTCGCCACGTATGACCACATTGCGGACCCATCGTTCTTCTCCATTCAGAGTGATACGGCACTCTAAAGCCAATTCGGTTTCCAGCCCCTTCAGCCTTTCTGCAATATAACCACGGTCGTAAAAAGAGGATACCGCCTTCTTATCTGTCTCCACAACATAGGAATCCACAAAATGCCGGATCAATTCATCCCACGTATGACTCTGTTCAAAGACGGTCATCAGGGACGGTTCAACCTTAAAGGTATCAAAAGTATTCGCTTCCAGATTCACATAATACTCGCACAAATCTGCTTTCGTAAAAGCCCGGTGGAAAGCAGCAGATTTTTGTGCCTGCATGATTTCTTTTTTCTCCCCATCAATGTTAATAAAAATCCCGGCAATCCTGCTGGCAGAACCATCCAGACGGCGTATTACTTCTGCCGATGCCCGAAACCACTGGTATTGATTATCCTTCATTCTCATACGATACTCTACCTGGTATTTTATCTGGTTCGTCTTATCCTTAATTGCCGCCTGAAGCTGCACCATTACTCTTTCTTTATCCTGTGGATGCAGAAGATCTGACCAGGATTCCAGTTTATTCGGAAAGTCCAGGGTGTCATGATAGCCAAGCATTTTTCGGAATTCATGACTCCAGTTTGCATTCACAATCTCACTGTTTTCGTCACAGTCAAAATACCAGAAGCCAGAATAGATAGCCTCATTGAGCAGTGCCAGATTTACATGATCCCAGTTGACCTGTACGGACATAACCCAGATCTGTCTACCCGCCTCATCTGTCGCATCCTCTTTACAAAGCCGTACATTATTCACTGTACCGTCTGCTGCAAGGATCTGTGCTTCCCCTGTTCCATGAAGCTGCAAAAAACGGTCTCGCTCCAGTATATCTTCCTCGTCATAAAAGAAGTTTCTCAATGAGCCTTTTGTCTGTTTCATGAAAGTATCGAATGTATATCCTGTACTATGCAACAGCAGATTACTCACAGACAAAATAGACAGGTTTTGGTCATAAAATCCTGTCATTATACCTACCCCACCATTATTTTCCAGTGTTTTCTGTACGGCCTGTGACATGGCCTGTGTCTGCCCCGTTACAGTCTCACCTAATGAATATATTTTGTCTTCATAATTTTTCATTTTATAAAAGTCCTCTCTCCGTCTTATGCCTTCTTCATCCTGCTTTTATCTGTATACAGAAAACCTGTCCCTGCTAGTTTTGTTACCCATTTTTGCATACAAAAAGGACATCTGCCAAAATCTGCCAGTGTCCCTACTATATTCTTTAAAATCACACATCTATATAGTATAAAAGGTATCGGAATCTCTCCTGTTCAAACATCTTTTCCATATATTATGATGATATGGAAACAGTGGCAACCGGCTGACATGGTCAAGCTTTCTGACTTTAGTCCCTTCTGGCTTTGCGACCCTGCCTTTCAACAGGTTTGCCTTTAAAATAATTTTCATTTTTTCCAAAAATAAAATACCATGTGGTTTTTCTTACGTCAATAATATTTTGGTGGAAAATTTACATATATTTTAACCGAATCAAGTAACTCCCCTGTGGAGGTTACGAAAAGCAATAAGCAGTGGGCGAGGACCTCTCGTAACTAACCTCTCATGTCTACCAGGATCACCATCCTCTGACGAGTCCTAAATTGTCGGGTAGAAACACCTATTACTAGGTATATCCCCCACAGATCCGTACGTGCCCAATTCAGGCATACGGCTCTTCACGACACTTATGCCTCAGATTATCCATATAGGCTCACGGCTGTATACCAGGTCTCTTATTTCGGCATAAATGCCTTCTGGCATGTATGGGATTGAATATCTCCCATCCACAACTAGTTTTGCGATTGTTTTTGGATCTTTTGAATCTGTTTTCTTTGGACTGTTATCATCAAGTTCCTTGATCTTCTTAACCGAGAATGGATTGACCATTACTAATCTTTTCTGATGATCATTTACATACTTCGCAAACGCAAACCAGTAATGACCTGTTGGCTCGCAGCCGATCAGAACTGCAGTCTTTTTATTCTCAGTCTTAAGTGTCTCTGCCCAAAGGTTGAAAGAATTGAACCCTTCCAGATCGTTATGAAAAGGAAAAATACGTTTTGTAAGTTCGCGTCCTCTGTTATCAAAAGCTCTTGCATAATGTATCTGGCTTCCTATATCAACTCCGACAACCATTGTTGAATCTGTTACTTGCTCAATCTTTTCATTCTGTGTATAATTCATTTGGAACCTCCAGTGCTTGATTGTTTTGTTTACATCCGCCAAGATGCAACTCAATCATACCTTGAGGTTCTTTTTTATTCAATTGGCGCTTTTAATGAATTACAGGAATGCTCCTTTCAAGCATATTCAGCACTTATATATTGCTTCCCAAATATTTTAAAGAAAAGCGTACCACTATTTTAATGATACGCTCATCATTATTAAATCACTTCAAAATGCTTCAATGCATCCTTTATTGCTTCAACCTTCTCTGGAGTTGGATGCTTCCTCGGCTGTTTCAATTTCTCTACCGCATTAGGAGCATCGTACATCGGCAAGCCTAAATCTCTCTTTACCTCTGCAATATATGCGGTATGTACTTTGAAGCCGTATTTAGCTTCTATGTACTCCTTTATCATTTTGTAGGTCACTCGTTCTTTGGGCTTATAGCTTTCCGCTCTTTTAGCAATATTATCAAGTGGAACTTTTCCCTCACCCTCGCCAAACTCAACTTTTACGTTGATATGTCCGTCTGGCTTTTTGTGGGAAAGCAGTACTACCGTCTCCACATGCGGTGTCGTTTTTTACTGCTTTAACAGTACGCAAACCCGCATAGTTACTGAGTTTTTACACCCTTTGACAGGTTGCTAATATCTGTAATCATAAGGTTAAGACATGGCGTACAGACCGTTTGATTTTGTAAACGTGTGGCGGGTACGCCGATATTTTGTAACACTTTTATAATACAAAATTATTCTAAATACTGCTACCATATTTGGTAATATATCAGTACGCCGATTTGTTTTGGGCATTTTTGCGAATGGCATTAACACCCTTTCAATGTTCACTTTTATTGAAACCGATATTTTCCTTTTCCATGTCCTGTTACAGGTACGATTACCTCACTATCAACCAACAGTTTTATTAACTTGGAAGCTCTTGATGGCTTTAATCCAGTAATTTCTTCAACTATCGTTCTTCCGAAACAATTTTCTTTTCCACATTTTGAAAATATTTCTACTGTATGATTTATTGTTTTTTCTGAAATCGTATCTGAGAAAGAAAGTAATTTATTTCGAATGTCCACTTTTGTGCTTTCAATGTCCACTTCTCCACTCTTAATGTCCACTTTTACTCTTTCAATGTCCACTTCTGCAAACCTTCCACTAATGTGCATCGTACGATTATGAAGTTCATTCTTCTCATCCAACAATAAATTTCTTAAAAACAATTCCAAATACTCGGTTGTTTCATGAACACCATTTTTCAAATCGTTATAATTGGCCCTAACAAGTGCATTTCTAAAATACCATGCATTCTCCGCAAAAATGTCGTTAGTTGCATCAAATCCAAGTGTTCTAAGATACTTAATAAAAAATACTGCCGTAGTTCGTGTGTTTCCCTCTCCGAATACATGTATCTGCCATAATCTTGATACAAAAAACGCCAGGTGGTGAATAATTTCTTCCATGCTCAAGTTTTTATAACTAAACTTCTTTTCCTCTGCAAAATCATAGTCCAAGGTTGCGCGAAGTTCTGATGCACTTCCATAAAGAACCGTTGCTCCATTCAGCACCCATTCCTTTTTTGTAATATTATAATCTCTCAGTTTTCCTGCATGTCCATAAATCCCAGCAAACAACTTTTTATGAATAGAGATATACTCATTCGGAGTAAAACTAAATGCTTTCTCCGATAAAATTTTTGCAATTCTAACAGCAACTTTGTCGGCCTCTTCCGTACGGTCGTCTGTATCTGCTTTTGGATTTTCTTCATAATACGTATTTAGAAGTTCCTGCGCTTCATCAATCGAAATATCACCTTCAATATTCTTTATTGCAGTATCAATCAAATACTTCGAAGGCTTTAATCCATCCACTGCTTGAAGTCCGATAGCTGTATGCCAGGCGTAACCTTTGTCTCTTTTACTTGGTTCTGATTGCCTTATATACTCTTTAAAAGGATCTTTATCCATCAAATTGCCTCCATTCATTTTTACCAATACCAGCTCTTTCTGATACTGTCTTGCAAAGATTTTTCCTTTTCTTCAGCACTTTTTTCATGCTGACGTTTTCCCAGATATTCATCCTCAGTCTCTATAGACGGATCATACCAGTCAGCTTTCTTCAGCGCCCATTCAATCCATTCTGGAGTAATATCTTCATTTCCACTATCTATCATAGCCTGAATATATTCTCTTATTTCCTTTGCAATTCTATAGTCTTCAGCTTTGTTTACAAGTTCTTTTACAAGACGAATTTCTTGTTCTTTTCTTTGTCTATTTTCTTCTCTACATCTCGCTTCTTCAACTCTCTTACGTTCTGCCTCTTCACGTGCTTCTCGTACAATTCTATTCTCTTCTGCCTTCTCATACAGGGTAACCAAAATATCACCCAGTCTATCTTCTAATTTTTCAGAATCGTTATCTCTAATGTAGCTTCGCTCCCCAAACTCAATACGAAGTTTACCATTATATACCTTGTCATATTTTCTAATTTGCGGTTTTGAAGCCCATCTATGATTTTTGATATCATCATTATACTTTACGAGCTCCTGTGCCTCTTGCTTAGTCATTTCATGCTTTACTTGGTCTTGACTCTCAACCATACGAAATCTAACAATATCATCTCTAATTTTCACAGACAAATCACTATTAATACTTCCACCTAAAGATTCAATTGATTTGAATACGGTATCTAATATAGCAATTGCACGTGACATACACTCATCAGACATTTCCTTAAAGAATGCAGGTTCGTTTTCTGGTTTATTATGTCTTGGATTATAGTATGGTCTACTCTGTGCTTCTTTCAGTTTTGACTTATAATCTGCAATATCCTTCTTGTATTGGACCAACATTTTATGCAATCGTGTACTTTGACTTATCTGCAGATTGCATGCATATTCTAATACTTTATTTCTTTCCGTCTCATCCAAATAATCAAGAATTCCATCCGGCCACTTAGGTATATTCTCCATTTTTTTCTGTGATAAATCTTCCTCGACTGCTACGTCCAATTCTTCTGTTACGTCAGTATGCACTTTCTCTACTACTTCTGCCTTAGCTTTCCGAATACGCTTAACAACCGCGTCTTTCGTTATCAATGAAATTTCTGTATCTTCCAATCCAGAAAATTCTACAATCTCATTCGATACATCTTTTCCCATATTCTTCTTAGTCCAATAACCAGAAGAAGGAAAAGATATATTTTCTACTTTACAAGTTGCTATCAGTTTACCATAATTCAAGTTATATTTTCTGGCTACCCCTGCAACTGAAAGAGCCCATATTTCATCATAGAGCTGCTTACGAGTCAATTTAACTATTCCTTTTTCATTCTCCATCCTGGCAGCTCCTTTCCTGCATATTTTTTGTCAACATCTTTGTATTTTCCCAGCGAAAACGCATATTCATAAAGCTCTAATCCTGCTGATCCTCGTTTTCGCTTAATAGAAAAACCAAATCTTTTTTCATTTCTTCAAACTGTTCTATTATAGTATTTAGACTCTTTTCTATATTTTGAACTTGTACTTCTGATGTTTTCCCATACTTATATGCAATCAATCTCTCACCAATTATGTGATAGGACCAACTCTCAGAATATGTTCTATCTCTTTCTTCATTGTGAATTGCAAAACCGATCGGTAAAAGATCATTTCTCATGCCGATACTAACCGCCATAGGGGATATGCCTAGGTAATCTGCCGCTATCTTACATGTTATTTTACTCATATTTCTAATATCTTCATCTGTATATTTAGGCATAATTTATCTCCTTTAATAAAAATATTTTTCCGCCCTGAACAAGAAAAACTTTTTAAGCTATAAGTAAGTCGCCTTAATCTAAAAAATCAAACTGAGATGCTTTTGATGCAGTTTTGAACCCATCATTTCTATCATGCTTTCCTTCTTCGTTTATTTCTGTTAATATATCTTTAATTTTACTTAGGCCACTTATCTTAAATTGGTATACGGTAAACTATCCGTACTGCTCTAACTTTAAGCCGCCGTTTCCGGCGGCAAGGTTTTAAATATTAGTTGCTTTTGTTTTGCTCCGGCATATTGCTGGAAGTTTTTCAGACCATGGCAGGATATCATCTATAAAACTATATTCCCTGTCATCCTGGTGTTCCTTCAATACAGTCAGGACATGTTCAAGATACCGAAAAGGATTCAGATTGTTAGCTTTTGCCGTTTCTGTGATGCTGTAGATAATGGCACTGGCATTTGCGCCATCCAGACTGTCGATCAGCTTCCATGTATGCTTATGGAGACAAAAGCTACGCAGAGCACTTTCTGTCGCATTGTTATCCATAGGAATATCACCGTCTTCCAGAAAGGCTTTCAGAGAAACTTCCTGATTGATACAGTAGTTGATCCCATCCAGAGTCTTTCCTCTGGAAAGCTGATTTTTAATCTGGATCTCTTTTGCCCATGCAAAGAAGGCCTCTACAAGAGGTCTGATATTGGCCTGACGGTACATCTTTCTGACTTTTGCAGGCTGTCCCTCCATCTGGTTGTCCAGATGATAGATTGCTGCGATCCGGCTGACTGCTTCGTAAGCTACAGTCTCTTTCGCATTTTTCTGTGCTGCTTTCGGCAGGGCTTTCAATGCCTCCGCAAACCTGCGCCTTGCATGTGACCAGCAGCCGGCAAAGACGATGTCTGGATTTTCCCTGTCCAGCTTCCTGTATGCAGAGTAACCGTCGCATACTACGATCCCTTTAAAATCCTTCAGGAATTCTTCCGGATGGTCCGCTTTTATGATTGTCTGGTTGTCCTTACCAGCGTAGACTGCCACATGATGTTCTTCAACAGTATAGACTGCCGGCTGCACACGTACCCTTTTATATATCTCGTCTGGAAGCTGTTTCCATCCATCTGTGCCAAAGACATCCTGGAGTTTTTCTTCTGACAGGGTATGGACGATCACTTCAATCGGAAGATCTTTTAGATCTGCCTCCCGTTTTCCTTTATTTTTACGACGCGGCTGTATCACATCTTCCTCAACAGGCTCAACCACATACAGTGTTTCCGTAAGTGCTTCAGCCTCATTAAATATAAGCTCCAGTTCCAGCTGTCCGGAGATCGTTTCCAGTTTTTCGGAAGAACGGCCGTAACGCTTATTGTTTGCATCAGCGATCTGCTCGATCAGGCGCTCCATGTTTGTATTCAGCTGGTGAATCTGATCCTGCATGGACAGGATGACTGCCATAAGTGTTTCCCTGCTGAAATTATTCAGTTCTTCTTCTGTATATACTTTTGCCATGGATGCCGTTCTCCTTTATCTGATGTTCCTATTGTAACGCAAAGATAAAGAAAAAGCGAATCAGGCAGACAGGGTATTCGTCATTTTTACTAATAGATGAATACTCTGAAAAACTCAAAAAACTATTAGTTTTTCGGGCTTTTCAGAGTACTTATCCACAAGCCCTGTAAAGGGGCCTGAAAGTACTCCTGAATAAATGAAGGCAGCGGAATTATGAAAAGTGGATAACTCTTTTTCGGGACTTATGATGATTGGAAGATGTTTTTTTATTTTCTCTGTTTTGCACAGGATCTTATAAAATCTTATCCGGTCTGACTTCCTGGATCGGATGGCGTGCAACAATTTCCAGTCCCTGCATGAGATATTGGTACTGCTCTGGGGTGATCTCCAATGCTTCTTCTTTTGTGCGGGGCCAGTTGAATGCACCCAACTCCAGTCTTTTGTATAGAAGCAGGAAGCCGTCGCCTTCCCAGACCAGCCCTTTGATGCGGTCAGTACGTCTTCCGCAGAACAGGAACAGAATATCTTTTTGATACGGATCCAGCTGAAAATTGAACTTGATAATGGATGCAAGCCCCTCCATACCACGTCTCAGATCTGTGTAGCCGGTAGCGAGATAGATCCTGCGGAACCCGGAAGCATCATTCAGCATGAAAGATATCTCCGATACGTGACAGGAGTTCTGCTGAAACGGAATTGGATATCTCTACAGAGACCGGTCCTTTTCGGAGGATGATATCCGGATGGAGTCCATTTCTGACAGACTCCTGTTTTATTGGAATGCTGATCTCTGCGAACGAAATCTTTTGTGGGCTGGTTTCATCTGCCGGGTCTGTGATAACCGAAAGGTCCTTTGATGTCGAAGCAGCAAAAGCTTCTTTTCTGAGAATCCTTTGCCAGTAAAAGAATTGTTTGTCTGAGATCCCATTAGCCCGGCACCATTCAGTTTTATTCATACCGCTGTTCAAACATTCATTCATGATCTGGGTCCAATGTTCAATGCGGACCTGACGTGTGATCTTATCCATAAGATCCTCCTTTAAAAAACTTTTAGTTTTACAAAGGGATTATCTCATGGTTTTAGGTAAAAAGCACGGTACTAACTATTTACCGTATACAAAAATCCAGCGATTATACCAAGCGTAAAAACGAAGAAGGCCGCTAGTACTGCGCTAGTGACCTTCATTGTTTATACGCTCTTTTCTTCTTTCACAATATATTCCCTTAAATACTTAAACGGAAACGGAACAACCGTTAACATTCCATACCTTACAAACTCTACTCCCATAAGTGGCAACACTTTCTTAAAAATTAACTTACTGCCTTCTACCGCCTGTATCTCACGCACTACGCTGGCTCTCTCAATTGTGTATTTCATTCCATTACCAATTTCACCAACTGAATATTTTGCATGCGTATCATCATAATCAAAATAATTAATGTCTATATTTCCGGAAAGATACTCGCGTCTCTCTTCTTCTCCACGCAGGTAGGCATATAGCATAATACCGGTATTCTCAAAAACATAGCGCACAACTTCTTTCTTTGTTGTAATTCCTTTGAATAATCCCATTACATTGGCTTTCGTGTATTCTGCATTCACGTCGATATGCGGGATAACTATATCCAATTCTGCGTGTACTTTTATTTTATCTGTTGTATCCATTACTAGACGAAGCCAAGTTACTACGTCTTTTCCTGGAAATCTACCTTCACTAGCTACATTCTTAAGCACATCACCCATCGCAGTATAATCAGGCATAGAATACATATTAGTATCCTTTATAAGATTAATATTACCCTCTGCATCTTTTACTAAACCTATAACACCTCTATAATCATTTTTATTCTCTTCATTCAAACCGAAATAATCCATGTATTTATCATACTCTGTCATGGTAAAAAGATTTCGTTTCAATGCTTCAATTTTAAATGAACCGTCCGGATGAATGGTCATGAAGTAATATGTACCGTCTACAACTACACCAAATAACCAGTCTGCTTTATATCCGTATTGACTCCAATCCACCAATGTAATTTTACCAATAGCAATGTCCTTTTTAATTACAAGCTCTTTCAGAATATTATAAACTGCCGCTGATGATTGGTGTTTAAAATTCTCTACTGTAATATGCTGAACAACATAATCCTCCATGCTTTCTTGATGCGGGTCCACTTCCGAATCTGAATAGAAGGATTTATCATGTATATATCGTACGTTAAGCTTCTTCTTTGATAATCTTTTACCAACGCTGCATTTTGCCTCTGGAATAATTTTATTAATACCATCCGCTACATCCTGCAAATAATCTTCAGAAGTTTCAGTGTGTACAGCATCCACTATATTAATTCCAGAATTCAAAACTTCCTTTTTAACAATATCCTTATATAACTCCAACGACGCACGCTTATATTCCAAAATTTCGTCAATACTATATTGTTTAAATTTAACACGAATATACTTACCAAATTCATCATGTAAGGCATTCAAAATATCATATAAAACACCCATCTTGGTACATGAAAACGTTTCATAATCCGTAAAGTCAAAGAATGTAATGCTACCCCTTTCACCATCTACGGGTTTTATAATAAAGTTTTCTCTACGGTCTTTATTTTCATTAGATACTCGTTTTAAGGTATTATTGTTATAACTGAACTCATATTGCGGAAAATCCTGTAACTTTCTTTTTTCAAATTTCATTTGCTTTTTAAGTGCCAGTGATGTCAACCTATGTGCTACCAATTTTACACACATATCATCTCCGATTTTCACCTCAAGGCACTGCATACCCCAAATAAAATTCTCCTTATCCTTATTCAGCCATGCAGGTCGAAAACATAATAATTTCCCTGACAGATTATTAAAAGATATCATTTCATCAACCGGACTCGTTAGCGCATTCAAAAACAATTGTGTCAACAAATACTCCGGTATACTGCTACTTGTCATAGATTTTATAGACAAACTATCTCCATCCTCTTTTGCATTCAACAAACGTACAAACTCAGCTCTGGAAATAGCGTTTTTAGGAAGCATAACCCAAAAACTCTTTCCGCTTTCAAATTGCAGAGCTGATATCTTTATATCATCAATATCTAGAAAAGTAGCTCCACCTTTTATATATTTATCCGATGTTGTAACATAATAAAAATCATAATCTTTGTCAATGTTGGAATATTCAAACGAAGCCAGGAGTTCATTCGAATAAAGTTTCTTTATACTCATTGCAAATATCCCTCCCGATTTATTTTTGCTATGATTTCTGTTCCTATTTCTTTTCTATCCAACCGATATAAATATGGTATCTCAATAATTCTACCATTATCACTAGACGTAATCTGCATATTGTGATCAAGCATAATATTGATTATTACCGCTCTCTTTCCTCCACACTTATCTAGCTTTTCCAGGACGTTTTTCTTTTCTTCTTCCGCAGATATTAACATGGTTTCTTTCCATAACTTGAAATCAACATACACGCCATTACCTAGGGTATAATCAAACAATTCAAAAAACTCCGGTGGCATTTCCTGCAACGTTACTCCTGCATATTGTTCTAAAATATATTTACCAACAACTTCGCCTAAGGCACCTTTATAAATATTATTAAACATAGGTGGCGTCAATATAAACTCACTAGGAACAAAGCTCGTTGCATATCCATGCTTTTCAAACAATGCTTTCACTCCTGGGATTTGCATAATCTCTTTCAAATGCACCTCATCCTCTGACATCTTTTGTGGAAGACTACCGTCAAACTTGATATTTATATTTTTATTATAGTCTCCTTCTTGCTCATAAGAATAAGCTGTAATTTCTCCCGGCGCACACATATATACAAGCTGATATTGCGAATTCTGTTCTACGTTTTTTCTGCTTAGTGTAGGCCTCATAAGGCATAGCTCACGCAATGCTTTCCAATAATCTATACTATCATCAGTCCAATTGCGCTTCAGCTCATTTATAATCTGCATTGCCTTCAGTGCTAATGCTCCGGCACGATTTTCCATTACGGCAATATCCAAATTTTCATTTGCCTGACCATTATAATATGTTTTACCCACTTTAACTAGTTCCGCAAATTCAGGATTCAACATTCGTTGCTCCACAACAGACAAATCGTAATCTGTTAAAATGGTATTATCCACATAAATATATATATCCGGATTCTTAAGACCGGTTCTACATATTCTTCCTACTGCCTGTATTAATGTTCGAATCGCAAAATTATTTACAGAATCTGTTTTATATGGTTCTCCCTTTTTTCCCGAAAAAGTATATCCACCACTGAAGCATATAAATGCATCTTTAATTACTGCAATCCCATCTTTACGAGAAACTTCTCCTCTTTCCATCAAGAATTCCATCTGATATACAAAACGAATTAAATCTTCAGCTTCAATTCCCTTTTTGCTATCCACATTCACCAGAAGATTTGTCGGCTTCTCAAGATATATGCAGTCAAAGTCTTTTTCCATATCTCCTCTATCGTAATCATTAACTGCTACAATAGTAGCATTCCCCGGTGCTTTATATTGCAAATTTTGTCCCGCACCAACTGTATTATAGGAAGATATAACAAAGAGTTTTTCTCCCTTTGACAATCTCTGTATAAACTCCGCACGCTTAGCATCATAATCTTCACTATTTATACTGTATAACAAGTCTTTACCTTTTAATCCCTTGATACCATAAAGCTTAATAATAGCGTCTGCGAATTCCTCTAATAATTTAATATCAAAAAGCCCCTTATTCTCCTGCGGCAATTTATTATTAAGACACAAGAAGGATTTAACCGAATCATTTAAGATAAATGCCTTCATTACCTTTACAACACGAATAAAGTTATTCTTTGCATATTCAACGCGCTCAAATGATATTGATAATTTTTCCGCATACTTCTTTATAAGTGCTTCGTTTCCGTTAAATATCTCTGATAATTCAACTCTATCATCCGCATTATAAGAAACTGGCTCCACATGAATATTTACTTTGTCATAGTTTGCAACAAAAGTTTGAAATGACTCCTGTAATCTACACCTATCTGCTTCTGGCATCACATAATATTTATCCTGCAACATCCTTTGAAGATATTCCAAGTCATAATTGCCAACAACCGTTTCAAGTGTTGCGGTAGCTGAAATACCTATAATTTGAGCCTTTTCAGACAAGTGAAGTAAAATATGTTCTGGCGAATCCTGAAAATCAAATAATTGAATCTCCGAACGCATACTGTGATTAGGATCATCTATAAAATCATAATAGCGAAATCCCCTATTATAGACAGAGCGGTCAAAATACTTTAACGACATTTTTCCATTGCTGTCTTTTTTATCTTTCTTCGACTTTACCTGGCCTCCCATTACGATAGGCTTCAAATACCTTATCTGTTCTCTTGATAAATGAAACTCTGTCAGCACTGACTCAATTGCATTTTCAAACGTATAATCATCGTCACCCGGCCTTTTATCCTCATCCTTATGATGCTTATAATTAAACGAAAGATTTCTAGCTCCGTTCTGAAAATAAGTCAAGCAGCCTTTAACACTGGCAAGCAAACTTAATACGCCACCTTCTTTCTCTGTTGGTCTTCTTTTTGTAAAACGCAACCAGTTCTGTTTTGCCTTCATATCAGTATCTATATCAATAAAAGCATTTTCTCCCTCAAATACCGAATGAAACTGTAAGTCATTGAAAATAAAATTACGACTTCTATCGCCTTTACCATCTTCTTCTGTTTTGAAGCTATATTGCATCGCAAAACGGTCATATGTTTCATCAAACACACCACCAAATCCTTCAATAATTTCCATAGGATTTTTCGCGTTTTTGTGTTCATCAAGATATGCTTGTTGTAACTTCGATGCAGTAGTAAGCTCTGCCGGAAAATCTCTCGTCTTCAAAGATGCATATACACGATGAAACAGACCTAAATAATCAATATGATTTTCTAAGCCTCTTGTTATGATCTGATTAAGTAACCTGTCTCTTGTTGCATCAAACTCATCTATAAAAATAATTGCATTTTTTGTAATATCCTTATTGTAAAAGCTATATGTAGGTTCAATAATAGTAGTGTTTCCCAAGAAAAACTTATCCATTGACATAAAAAATATTCGCTTCGCTCTCGTATATACCGCCGGATACAATTCTCCTATCCAATGATATTCCGGATTATTAGCGATATTCTTTAACTTTTCCTTTGGTGTTCTGAACTGCTTCAGCTCGCTTTCTATCACCTTACGAAAGGCACCTTCCTGCTGCTTGCGAATTGCATCCTCTGCGTTCTTGCATAAAACATTTATAATGTCCTTACTGGTTCCTTTTAATTCACGCTTTTTATCTCTGTATTCGTTTAATAGTTTTACTGAACCATGTAAATCCTTAAATTCTTGTTTCATAGTGATTGCTGCTGGAATTTTTCTGGCACGATATAACTCGTCCAATTTTTCTACAACCATATCTGCATTAGCTTCTATTCGCAAACAATATTTATCATAATCATCTGCTTTACCACGCCTTGCAAAATGTTCACGCAACTCTTTATCCGGCAAATTTTTCTTAAGAGTTGTAACAAAGAAAATCTTCTTATCTTTGAATTCAGGCGCATCATAATTGTCGACCATAAAATCCAATACACTATATGTTTTTCCAAAGCCAGTCGGCATATCCAACAAGAACAATCCCGTATCCATTGACTTGCAAAAATTTACAATCGCCTGTTTCATAGTATCCTCCAAGTTTTTCTTAGTATGGTGTGAAGATTAAAGTCCTTCAAAAGCTTTTCTCTTACCTGTGCTGTTGCACCAGTATCTGTAAGTACACTATCCGGAAGAACTACACCAACACGTCCACCTGTTTTTACAATAGACATGATATGCTGTAAGAAGTTAACCTGATTATCGGATGTTTTTACAAACTCAGGTCTATTAGCTGCAACCTCCACACTTCCTTGAGGTCTTGTTCCAAATGGTGGATTCGCTAGTATCACCTTGTACATCTTATCTGATGTATCAATAAGAGAATCCTGATATGCAATAGGGCTCTTGTTTACACCGATATCATGTAAGTAAAGATTCATTGATGCAAGTGTTACTACAAGTGCAGTATTATCTGCTCCAAATAAAGCATGATTCTTAAGGAACTTCTGCTTTTCAATATCCTTGCTCTGTCTCTTCATATGCTCATAAGCTGCAAGCAAGAAGCCACCCGTACCACACGCAGGATCGGTTGCCCTTACAAAATTGATACAATCACACGATTTCCCCTTTTGTACTCGTGAACGATGAACACTATGTGCATTATGAACGATACGCACAGTGTGCAAGGTTTGTGCATAATCGAACGATAGCTTTTGTGCGCACATCGGCAGGTCTCCTTTCCTAGGATTTAGGTATTGCAAACTAGAATTTGTCAGCCTAATTGCTTTTTGATTTCAGCTTTCACTTTATCCAAATCAAGGTATAGGCTTCGCACAACTGAACCAGAGCAAGGTAACTCTGATAGCTAACCATATCAATAGCGTGGCAAGAGCCAGTTTAAACGGCTGTACCCCATTTAAACTGGCTCAGTTACTGATAGACAGAAAACTATTGGAACTTTGCGATCTTAAAGATATACCCGCGGATCAGGTGATATTAAAACCCACGCTGTTAAAGCACTAAATATCACATTCATTTCCGGCATCGTATTCTCCAGACCGGTGGAAGTTACCCTTGCAAAGAACAGCCAGCGGTCCTTTCGTGATGTTCCAAGCCCGTAAAAACACGGTGTTTTCTCCTTATATTATAGTTTTGTTTTGTGTAAATATCTATATCTTGTAGAAATTAATTCTGCAGAAATCCTTTTACTTATCAGTACTAGCACATGGTGGAAGTTACTTTTTCATTCAACCGTTATAAAATGCAAGCAGCCTGTATGCTTCATTACACACAGGCTGCTTAATCAAATTTATTATAATTGATGAAAAATCGGTTGCATTTTGTCAAAAGTACAAAACTTTTTGAAACCAAGTGCTTTTAATTCCTGTTATGATAATGAGGATATCCCAGCAATACTTGCTATCCCTGATACCTTATTCTTTCTACCAGCGTTTCCTTTTTCAGATTACTGCTTAAAACGCAGGAAAGTACAATCTGCAACAGACCGACCAAAAAAATCATAATAAAAATTGGTACGATTGGAACATGATAGATATTCATTCCAAATATTCCATTATGTTTTGCATAGGAAAAAAGTGCATAGCCGAGCGGCAGACCAATGATCAAAGCTACGCATATGGTACCAACCGTAAACATCATTCCCTGTAACTGCAGACATAAATTTAATTGTTTATTTGTCATACCCACAGCCTGTAATACACCATATTCCTGCTTTTTTGTCGTAATATTCATGATCATAGTATTCGCCATATTCATAAACCCGATGAGTCCTACAATAGCCATAAACAGATAACAGCCAAGCTTCATCATGCTGCTTGCAAATTCGGTAGATTGTAACTGCGCATGATAAGTATCCATTTTTATATGCGAAGTATTAGAAATCAAAGTATTCAGACTCTGTTCCACAGATGCAACATCTTTTTTATCACAGTCCACCCACAGATAGCCATAGGCTGTTCCCCTCGGATTCATGGAACGGTATACACCTTCCGGAATGACAAGATAAGTGTCCGCGCTTACAAAGGATCCTGCAATCTTTCCCTGATAGGTATAGGTTTCACTTCCATTCTCAAAGTCAAATGCAATGGATTCACCCGGAGCATATCCATCTTGTTCCATCCACATCAACCAACCAAAGAAAATTTCACCATTCTTTACCGCCTGATGATAGTCCATAGAGCCAATATCCCCGTCTTGGCGCATAAAATCAAAATCATTTTTACTCACAATATCAACCGGAAATCTTGTTCCGTTCAGATTTACAGAGACAATCTCTCTCGTCATGACATCTGTCACTCCTGGAATGCTTTTGATTTCTTCAATCATTGAATCATTCAATGGATTATCCGTCAGAATCGTATCCAGATTATTCTCCGGATATCTTTCATCGTACTCAGCAGAATAGTCAAGCTGCAGTTCAAATTGTCCATGATTAACGGAAAGACGTGCTTCATGCTCCGTATCAATATTTCCTACATAATTAGAGATAATCACAAACAATGCGCAGGAAAGCCCCAGTGTGAGGATGGTACCAATGGTTCTTTTTGGATTACCCGTTATATTTGCCATTGCCATAGAAAACACGGTGACATTTTTTTTGCCATTTCGTTTTCCTTTTTTGTGTGTTTCTGCATTTTCTAAATACCGTGTTGCTTCGATAGGTGAAATCCGTGAAACAATTTTCATTGGTTTACGCAGCGCCAAAGCAACGGTAAAAAATGACACGAAAATACATAGAAGCATAACAGGCAGGGAAAACAGTGGCATCTGCTGATTTTGGACTCCCATAGAGCCAGTTCCAGTTGATACAAGGTTTCCCTGTTCTACCAGCCAGTTAAAACCGCATTTTGCAATCAGAAAACCAAGAAGCAATCCAACTGGTATTGAAGAAATTGTCAAAAACATACCCTCTCTGAAGATCAGTTGTTTCATCTGCTTTTTTGTCGCTCCCAGAGCCTTGATTTTTCCATACTCCTGTATCTTGTTGGCAATACCGACCTGAAAAATATTATAAATGACCACAACAGAGAAAAGTACAATTGCAAGAATCAAAACCCCGCATACCGCAATCGTTTCATAACTCGGCTGCAAGACCCATTGCAAATAGAGATCATTGACTATAACGTTTTTTTCTTCGATCCCACAAGCTGCTGCAATCTGCTTTATAACCGAATCAATATTATTCATAGATACATTTGCAGAATCATTTAAAGTAAAATAAATATTATACTGTCTGTCATTCTCTGCGACGTGCTCATCATAAAACTCCTGTGACCCGAAAGCAACATAAGATGCCTCGATGGTATACTCATCCCGATCATATAGGATTCCGCTGACAACAAATTCTTCCGGCTTATATTCTGACTGCATCCCTGCGCGGTAATCCAATGTAACCGTATCTCCGATCTTTACATCACCATACCCCATTGCACGAAAAAATGCTCTTCCTGCGGCAATTTCCTGCATTTTTTCCGGATACTTTCCTTCCTTCAACTCATATTCTTTATTATAAGGAAGCATTTTTCTTGCAGTCTCATCCATGCAGACAAACCCGCCTTTTTCATTGCCTTTTATGATACCTTCGGTGCACATAGTGCCTGTAGCATCTATTTCCGCACGGCGGTTTACTTCTTTTAACTGCGATCCGTCTGCGGAAACAAACAGACCATAATTGCTTCCATATGATCCTGCCGCCCGACTTTTCTGTAAATGAATTACCCCATTTCCCACAGTACTGATGATAACAAGCAGCATCGTGGTCAGACAGATTGCCATCATGATCAGTATACTTCTTGTCCTGTTTCTTTTGTCATTGCTATATGCAATCCTGCTTATTGTCTTCATCTGAAATCCACCACCTGTCCGTCCTCAATCACCAGAATACGGTCAGCGACCTGTGCAATTTCGTCATCATGGGTAATCCTTACAATTGTCTGTCCATATTTTTTTGCTGTCATCTTAAGCAGAGCGATTACCTCATCACTGGTCTTAGAATCAAGATTTCCTGTCGGCTCATCTGCAAATATAATTTCCGGACGATTCACCAGTGCTCTTGCAATTGCTACTCTCTGCTGCTGTCCTCCGGATAACTGATTTGGCAGATTATAAATCCGGTTTTCAATCCCCAGAGTTGCAATAATATCATTTACATACGCTTCATCCACTTTTCTTCCATCCAGCCCCAGTGGCAGTACAATATTTTCCCAGACATTAACAGATGAAACCAGATTAAATGCCTGAAAAACAAATCCGATTTTTCTTCTGCGGAAAACAGCAAGGGCATCTTCCTTCATCCTGTATAAATCTTTCCCTGCTAAAGTAACACTGCCTTTTGTCGGGGTATCAAGCCCTCCAAGCATATGAAGTAATGTACTTTTACCGGAACCTGACTTTCCAACAATTGCGACAAATTCTCCCTGCTCAATCTGAATGTCCACCTGATTGACCGCTTTGACCTGATTCTCACCTACGCCATAAAACTTACAAAGCTGCTTGGTTTCTAATATCACACTCATGTGTTGCCTCCTTTTTAATTCTGTAAAGCGTACCTTTTCAGCACGCTTTCTTTGCCTGTTTATATATTTGGTCATTTTTCAACCTACATCCAAATTGTATCAGGACAATCTTTCATTTCACTTTCAAAAAACGAGCAGAAATCTTACAGAATTGTAAGATTTCTGCTCACTTAAAATTTAACCAACATATGGTAATTGAATCACAAACGTGCTTCCTTTTTTCTTTTTGCCGGAGGTTACCGTAATCGTACCTGCGTGTTTTTCGATAATTTCTCTCGATAGAAAAAGTCCGATTCCTGTACCACTCTTTTCCATGACCTCCTTGGAACTTCCTCTGTAAAATCGTTGAAAAATTTTGTGATACTCATTCTGCGGAATACCAATTCCCTGATCCTCAATTTCCATTCTTACAAGATCGTTTCTTTTTTGTAACCGGATAAATATTTTTGAACCACCCGGACTGTACTTGACCGCATTATCCAGAACGTTGATCACAGCTTCACCAAGCCACCTTTTATCCTGCATAATCGTGCATGTTTCCAGTTCTTTTTCATAGTCAAAAACGAATTCAATTTCTTTCTCATCCGCTTTAGGATAAGTGCGGTTCACAGCAGATATGACAGTATCCATAAGCGGAAGTTTTTTCTTATTAATCTGAATCAGTCCAGTTTCCATCTTGGATATTTCAAGAAGCGACTGCAATAATGTCTCCAGTCCATCCAGAGCGCTCCGACAACGGATACGAAACTCCTCCTGTTCTGTGGCACTTAAGTCATTCTGCATCAGCACACTAAAACATGTATCCAAAGCTGCAACCGGTGTCTTTAACTGGTGAGAAATATCAGAAACCATTTCTTTCGTGTTCTCCTTTTCTGCCCTTGCTTCTTCCTTTATCAACTGAATATGATGTCCGATTGCTTCAAGCTGGTCATTCAATTTTTCCAGTTCTGCATGATTTTCCGTTTTCAGTAAATCATCAAATTTATTTTCACGGAATCTGATCAGAATTTCTTCCAACTGGTCTAAAATTTTCTGATGACACGCATCTTCTTTTTTCTTCCAATAAAGTAAAAAAGTCAAAAGAAGCACGCATATCACAGTGCTTACAGCACCGGTCACCATAACCTGATGCCGGAATTGCGAATAAAATGCATTCCCTTTATTCCCCCAGTATCCATATTGCTCCAATAATCGCCTTCCCTGTTCGTTAGTTTCAATATCCTTATCCTTAAGCAATTCCGAAACAGCATCCAGCCCGGAAAATTCTTCCTTTGCAGCAATCTCTGTCATAAGATTCATTTTATATTTATAATCTTCATAAAACACATACGTGGTAAAGCAATTTAATATTACAAACACTAATATGACCGGCAATACCAAAGACAAGGCTGATGTGAGTTTCCTGTGATATCTCTTTGTCACTGCCTTACCTCCTGATTCCATATATACCCAAGACCTCTGATATTCTTTATATAGACCGGTGCAGCCGGATTGTCTTCAATTTTCTCACGGAGTCTTCTGATATTGACAGCGATTGTATTTTCATCCACAAAATCCCCTTCCAGATCAAACACATTTTCCAATATTTGTGTTTTTGAAAGAATCTGTTTCGGATTCTGAAGAAAAAAAGTCAGCATTTTCAACTCCGTTTTTGTCAGACTGATTTCACGACTCTTTATCAGGACTTTCATTTCTCCTGCGATAAATACGATATCTCCCGAAATCATCTTTCCGGCTTCCGTTTTCTCCTGTCTGCGGCGGAAATGTGCTTCTATTTTCAAAAGAAGTACCGAAAGACTAAACGGCTTTGTAATATAATCATCTGCCCCTGCTTCATATCCCATGACCTGATCCATCTCCTGATCTAGTGCTGTAAGACAAATAATGTATGTATTATAATTGCATCTCATCCACCTTACAAATTCCAGTCCATTCCCATCCGGAAGATTCACATCACAAATGGTAACATCCACATTATTATCACTTGCAATTCTTTTCGCTTTTTTCACTGATTCTGCTGAAAAAACCTCATATCCGGATTTTTTCAGTGAAAATGTAATTCCACGATTTAAATTTTCATCATCTTCAACCACGAGTATACCTGGCATAGCATCTGACCTCTCTTTATTAACTATTCATCTTAAAATGCTTCAATGCCTCCACAATTGCACTCTCTTTATCTTCTGGACACTGCGGTTGCCTGCTATCTTCATTTTTAGGTAAATTATAATTCTTTCCAACCTCAATTCCGCATTTTCTCTTTACCTGTGAGATATACAGATTGGAAACCTTCATGCCGGCATTATGTTCAGCCACATACTTCTTTATCTCATCATATGTAGCCTTAGTCTCTGCAGATGTTATATCCATATCATCAAGTTCAATCGTGACATTAATGTAATCATCCGGCTTTTGTTTCAGTTGGGACAAAAGAACAACCGTCTCCACATGGCTCGATAGGTCCGGATTGATGTCGGTCATCGGGAACCTATCCAGACTAATATGGTATGTACCAAAATATCTCCGTTTGTTTGCGGAAACATATCTACAAATTCTGTAGCAGAAAATTCTTGATACATTCCGCTATCCATATCACAGCCTAAACCTCGCCTGTTCACGGAAAAAGTTCAACTTTTTTATTCGTTTCTACTATTATAGTGATTCAAACATAAAAGTCAAATTTTGCAAGGAACCTCCATCGCCTCAACCTTGTCCGTTCTTCCTACAAAAACAGGTCAACAGCTATTTTTCGTCCTAACTGATAGCCAGGTTTCCATGCACTCGACCTTATCATACCTGAAAATCCAGCATTGAAAGAGAGGACCGATCCTATTACTTCTTCGCATTCTCTTCCAGTTCCAACATGTATTTATCAAAGTCAGACATGAACAATCTGTCCTGAATAACACGATACTTTTCAAATTCAGTCTCGGCTTTAGCCTTGGCAATCTCTGCCGTGATCTTTCCTGCATCCTGAAGGACCTCTCTGTCATCAGCCATCAGGAATAGATCCAGACGCTTTGCCCAGTCCTCCATTGTCATCGGAATGTAACGTTCTGCACGATCCTCGGCCAGATCCAGATAAGCAGAAACGATACGCTCTAATGAACGCATTTCCTGCTCTGAAAGATAATTCTTCGCAACACTCACATCACTTTTTACAATCTTTCCTTCCGGTGCTGCTGCCCACGTGGTCAGCCCCATATGTGGCTTATCAGCATCTGCTCGCTCATAAATCAACTCTGCTGCCGTATGTCCGTGAACTGCATAATGCATCTTGTTCTGCACCTTGGCAAAAAACTGCTTTGTTGTTTTGGATGTGCGGTCGTAATCAAGAGCTGTAGCATAGATGTCCGTTATCTTCTGATAGAATCTACGCTCAGATAAACGGATCTCACGAATCTGCTCAAGCAAACGATCAAAATATTCTGTTGTAAGCACTGATCCACCATTTTTTAGACGTTCGTCATCCATAACCCAGCCTTTGATGGTGTAGTCCTTGGCAATTTGATTGACCCATTTACGGAACTGAACCGCACGCTCTGAATTTACTTTAAAGCCTACTGCAATAATCATCTCCAAGGAATAGTGATTTGTGCTGTAGCTTTTTCCGTCAGCGGCAGTTATCCGAAATTTTCGGATAACTGAATCCTCTTGTAATTCGCTATCACTGAAGATTTTTTTTACATGATAATTTATGGTGCGAACATCCACATCGTACAACGTGGCCATCATCTTCTGTGTCAGCCATATATTCTCATCCTCATAGCGCATCTCAATGCTGTCCTGCTGATCACCGACAGAAGCAACATAAGTCAAATATTCTGCAGCGCTGGAACGGATGGTTATTTCATCTTTTTTCTTTTTCAAATAAGAGACCTCCTTCTGGTTTCTTCTCATTTCACCAATTGAAAATCACAACAAAATTGATGGCTTTAATATTTCTTTGCAAGTCCAGAAAAATGTGACTCCACAATTCTATCCATCTGATTAGCAATCTCCGCAAAAGGCTGGTTCAAGTCTAGAGTTTTAACACTTATCTGACTTCCATGCATTTGATACACATTGTCCGGTTGTATTTCTTCTTCTGTCTTTGCATAGAGAAGCATTCCAGAAACTGTATTTTTCTCCTCTCCAAATTGATAACTCCGATTTTTTACGTATGTAAAAATCTGATACAAATTATTGGAATGAATCGTATGTTTATCAAACTGGGACTGTGTTGTGTGACTATAGTATTTTGCGTCAATAATAAGTACAGTATTGCCACGTTGCAGATGAATATCACTTTGCATGACCGGAAGCATGGTTCCAATACCATCATCCAGTGACCACGGAATCTGTGATGCACTGACAGATAATTCAGGATAATGTCTGCTGTAATATTCCAGAATAAATTTCTCATACAACCTACACATACGTTGCTCATCTACGAAAGAGGCTAACCTATAGTCACCTGAATCTGTTGTAATAAGCATCCCCTCAATAATCAACTGGCAAATACTTACAAGCATTCTATATGTTTGATTGTTACGCTGAAAACGAATGGACGACCATTTAATTCCTGTTGGTTCTATTATCTCTACATTTGAAAAATACAACATTTTCTTTTTTAGATCATCTTTGTATTTTGCTTGCACTTTTCCATTGCGTAAAAGAAGCGTAACAGTTGTTTTCAGTATTTGATTCAGTAAATTGTTTTCTGACAACTCATCAAAGTCGCAAGTAAGTACCCTTTTATGTGCCAACCTATTTTTAATTGTACCCGGCATATTTATTTTGCCGCGCATAACTGAAAGTTCTTCCTGACGACTTATGTATTCTCTATATAGCCCTTGCTTTAACTGCAATCCAATTCCCTTAGACAGAATCGCTGCCAGCAGATTATACATCTCGTCAAAAGACTCTACTGCAACATCTTCATAGGTTTCTTGGTTCAGTGCCTGAAAAGCATAAGAAAGCATATGATAAATATTATTGATTAAAATGCTCTTATCCTTTGTCATTGAAATACACCGTGCAAAATATTCTCCCAACGTTGCAGTTTGTCTGTATCATCAAACCAGTATTCTGCTAACATAGGCAACACATCAAAATCAACCACATCTTGCATCCATTCTTCTGTACACTCATCTGTGTTACAGAAATAGCTATGCCCAATACAGAAACCTTTACCAAGTGATTTATCTTTAGCAATTTCTTGGTTCAATTCCTTAATACGGTCAATCAGAGTATTGAATGTGTCGTTTGCGAATCCTTCCTGATATTTAATAAAACCTTCTGAATCAAATCCCGGTTCCATATCAAAGAAGCTAAAACGACGACGAAGTGCGTAATCAATCATCGCCAGACTTCTATCAGCAGTATTCATCATACCAATGATATGTAGACGCTTTGGGACAGAGAAACTTAGGCCATTGTAGGCTAATGTTGCTTTCGTATCTCTATAATCTGCCTCAATTAACATGAGTAACTCACCAAAGATCTTACTCATATTTCCACGGTTGATCTCATCAATGATAAAGAAATAATCTTTATCAGGATGGTTTGCAGCCTTTTGACAAAATCTATAGAAAATACCATACTTCAATTCAAATCCATCTTCAACCGGCTTATACCCCATCATGAAATCTTCATAGGAATAATTTTGATGGAATTGCACAAACTCTATGCGATCATCATCCTTCTCACCCATAATCGAATATGCAAGTCTCTTTGCCGCAAATGTCTTTCCAACACCTGGAGCACCTTGAAGAATAATATTTTTCTTCTTTTTCAAAACTGCAACTAAGCGCTCATACTTTGCTTCAGTCATATATACATCATTTAAGAACTTTTCTTTGTCATATTTTTCAATACTATCTGCTGCAGGTGGTGCTGGATTTTCATCACGAATCATGTCATAAATGAAATCATATTCACCCTTTGTCAGTTTGAACAGACTACCCTGCGGATTACCAAAGTACTCCATCTTTTCAAGTTCTGGACAAGCTTTCAGAGTTGCATAATCAATTGGAGAAGACAGCCCTTCTACTTTTTCAAAATAAATTGATTTTCCATCTTGTTCCGCACTAATTTTGAGAATTGCAACTACCTGCTTTACCGGTGTGGACTCATAGCCGATTATCATATCTCCAGCCTTTGCATCTAAGAAATTCTGAAAAATACGCCGTTTATTGCCATTATCATTATATAATGTATAATCCTGTACTTCTCCAACTGGCATGCTAGCCATACTCCATATTTTGGGATTTGCATTCAAAAACCAGTATCTATGATCTTCTTCTCCTTCTTCATCTTGCGCATACAAAAGGACTTCTGATAAATCGACTTGATCTAGAGCTTCTGCTAATTCATCACGAAGTTTCCAAACATAAGATCCTTCTTCATCTTTTGCAGCATTCTTACCAACATATAATACAGGCCAAAATCGAGAGTTTTCTTCATCTCTTGCAATTACTGGACATCCAGTTTTTTGAACAATACGTCTTGCCAATGCAACAGATCCACTATTATAAAAGTTCTTGGTTTCTCCATATTTCACAGCAAGCTGAGTGCAAGTAGCCTTTCCACCATAATCCTTCATTCGTTTCATGATTTCGAGACTGCTCTCATTAAATACGTCTTTATCTGTCAGAAGCTCTAACCAATCCTCTACCGTTAATGCCGGAGTATAATCAGTCGGCCACCACTCATCCGCTTTAGGACCTGGTTCCTCCTTGTTCCAATAGCGAGAAATAAAGAAGCCCACATCTATTGTAAGAGTTCGTAATTCAGGATCAGCGTAACATGTAGATGTCAGCTGAGAATTAAGCAGATTTTTAAGTTCATCATCCTGCTGAAGTTCAGCACAAATCTCATCATAAAATGCCACAAAATTCCTGATGTTATCAGCATAAGCACCCTTTTTGAATCGATAATCACTTTCCAGCTCCGACGAGACAGCTTTTACTTCACTCAATTTGTAGATGTAATATTTATCCGGATATCGAAGCCATAAATATGTCATTATCGCATTTTCATACTGGTAATGCTGAGCCGCTCCATTGCCATACCTCTCTAATAACGTATTAGATTTATTTTTGAAGCTGGCTACTCTCTCGTATAAATCCTTGCTCTCATCATACAGTTCAATATACATTGAGCGTACTTCTTCTGGCGCAATCTCTGCAAACTTGGTAATCATTCTTGCTGGGAAGTTATTTACCGATGTCAACAAATTAGCCGTCTGAGCAAGTGACTTTGTTAGCATCTGTGCAAAATCATCTGAATTGACATCCCAATTTAACTGAAAGCATTGCACAGCCTCCCATTTATATTTTTCATTAGGCCACTGTTGTTGCACAAAGCGTTTTTTGTACTCTACCAGCACTTCTTTTAGTCGAAATTTATCGAACACTGTCTTTCACCGCCTTTATACTGATTCTCTAAGACTTTTATAAATCTCATCAGAAAAAATTCCCATCACCTGATGTTTCATTTCATCATTTGACAACAACATTGAAAAGAAATCTTGATTCTGTGACAATCCTTCAATAAGTGCATCATCAATATCATCAAAATAAGAGAACTCAAAGTCTTGCTGTGTATTATTCTTAGCACTTGTTTTAAGTTTATCTGATTTCATAAGGATATCTCTAATCTGCAGCATAGCCTTTACAACAACATCGTTATCATAGTTCTTGCCAGTCTTGCTGTTAATCTCATCGATTATTTCAGACAGTCTCTTTTCTTTATCCTCACTCAAACCAAAGTGTTCCGCCGTTGGCAATTTCATTACCGGCTTTGCAACCAGATCAGATGAAACATGTTCTTCACCCTTTTTCTGAACAAATTGAGAGGCTTTGATCTTTCCATCTAAATTAAAACCACCACCCGGATGCTTAATATTGATATAAGCTAACAGGTATGAAATAAAGTTATATTTCTTGTGCAAATCAGTATCTTCAAAACTAGAAACTTGAAGCAAAAACTCATAATAACGAACAAATCCACGCATATCTGCCACAGCTTGACGCTGTGTTTCATATTCATAATGTTCCAGTAGCTTCTTGCTTTTCTGCAGGAAGAATGTCAATCTTTGCTTCTGTTTTCCTGTTACTTTCTGTGAATACAATATATCATTTGCAGCTTCAATGTCAGCCGGATCAAATAATGCATAGGCATCAATAGTAGCTTCCAAGTCGTAAATTGCATTAGGCGTTACTGAATTTGCCAGTAATGTTGTGGTGTAGTATGGAGCAAATGCAGCTTTGATATCCTCGTATGTATTTACAAAATCCAACACAAATGTCTTTTTATCATATGGAGCACAAATACGATTCAGTCTCGAAAGTGTCTGGACAGCATTAACACCTCTAAGTTTTTTCAGAACATACATTGCGCACAGTTTTGGCTGATCAAAACCTGTCTGATATTTATTAGCAACCAAAAGCACTTGATAATTATCTGTATCAAATTCTTTGGTGAGTCTATCCTCCGGAAAACCATTGATAGATGCCTCTGTATATTCTTTATCATCATCCGGTAGTTTTACTTTTCCAGAAAATGCAACCAGAGCATGAATTCCGTCGTAACCTTTCTTGGTAATGTACTCCTCAAAAGCCTGTCTATATTTAACAGCACCTTGTCTGGACGCGGTAATAACCATTGCCTTAGCCTGGCCACCCAGTTCCTGCATTACCGTTGTTCGGAAATGCTCAACAATTACTTCTACACGCTGTGCAATATTAGTATCATGCAATTCTATAAAGCGTGCAATCTGCCTCTTTGCCGCATTCGTTTTACAACGAGGATCGTCTTCGATTTCCTTGTTAAGCTGGTAAAAAGTTGAATACTCTGTATAGTTCTGCAGAACATCAAGAATAAAGCCCTCTTCTATAGCCTGCTTCATCGAATAAACGTGAAATGCTTCTCTCTGGCCATGCGTATTCAAACGACCAAACAACTGAATTGTTGTCGGCTTAGGTGTAGCTGTAAATGCAAAAATTGATACATTTGCTTGCTTACCGTTTCTTTTGATTTCACTTGAAATCATATCTTCAACATCTGATTCAGTTTGATCACCAGAACCAAGCGACATTGTTACCGCAGCCATATCTTTACCTGCAGTAGAAGAATGTGCCTCATCAATAATTACTGCAAAACTTTTATTCTTAAGGTCCTTTACACTATCAACAATATACGGGAACTTTTGAATTGTGGTTGCAATAATCTTTGTATTACCATTCAATGCAATCGCAAGGTCAGCTGAATTGCACTTATCGTCCATAACACGAATCAATCCGGCCTTATGCTCCATTCCCATGATTGCTTTTTGAAGCTGACGGTCAACAACAACTCGGTCAGTGACAATAATGATGTTGTCAAAAATTATCTTGTTTTCTTCGTCATGAAGAGATGTTAAACGATGTGCCAACCATGCTATAGAATTTGTTTTTCCAGATCCAGCGCTATGCTGAATCAAGTAATTCTGTGCAGTGCGATTTTCTCTAACATCGGCAAGCACTTTTCGAATAACATCCAGCTGGTGATAACGAGGGAATATCAAATTCTCAGAACGTTTGATTTTCCCGGTCTTATCATCTACTTTTTCTTTTGTCTCGACAAAAATAAACTTACTTATTAAGTCCAAAATCGTATCCTTTGTAAGGATATCTTCCCACATATAAGATACGCTATACTTATCTTCAAACGCAGGATTTCCAGCACCAGCAGTTACACCTTCTCCGTTTCCCATATTAAAAGGAAGGAAGAATGTAGCGTCACCTGCGAGTTTTGTTGTCATATACACTTCTTCTAAGTCCATAGCAAAGTTTACCAACGTACCTGCTTTGAACATAAAAAGACGTGTTTTGGGGCTACGGTCGGTTCGGAACTGATAAATTGCATCCTGATAAGACTGCCCAGCTGCATTGCACTTAAGTTCAAATGCAATAATAGCTAGTCCATTCAAAAAGATAACAACATCAATTCGTTCTTTATCGCTGGCCCACACTTCCTCCATTGCAGAGAAAATATTCTGTCCATACTTTCTAGTCAAATCTGGATTGAATGTAGTTGCCGGTTTTGTGTACATGAGTTCCAGCTTCTGATTAGAAATTTCGATTCCATGCTTCAGCACATCAAGAAGGCTGCCACGAGTTTTTGTCGTTTCAGCATTGATAAAACTAACAATCGTCTCTTCCAAATCAGACTTATATATTTTTCTCAGATATTCCATCGTTTCGTGCTGAGTATCTTCTAGAAACTTAAAGAGCATCTCACGGTCAACTGCAAAATAACGATCAAAGTCACTTGCCTTACGAATAACGTAACCATTATCCTTTTCCAGTCTTTCAAGAAGAAATTTCTGATATTCTTTTTCGGAAAGAATTGATGCGTGATGAAGAAGCTTCTCGCTGTATGAAGCAACTCGTTTTGCAGCATTTTCTGCATGTTTTTCCGCATCCAAGTTCGTAATATCAATTATCGTTTTATCATCCATTGATTATCCCTCCTTACTCACTTTTCAGCCGTTTGATTAGTTGACGTGCAAAAAGCAAAGCAATCTGGTCGCAACTATACTTGGATGAGTCAATCGCTTGTATATCCGCTATAGATGGATACTTTTCTTGTAACTGTGAAACCGTAATGTTGTGCAAAATCGGAAGAATCAGCTTCTGTCCATTTCTATTCTGTCGATTTAAAAACTCATTCAATTCACGCTCGGTCCACTCTCGATCAAAGAAGTTTTCCGAAATAACGATAATTGCAAACTCTGCTTTTTTCGTGCCGTTCAGAATACGATCCTTCCAATTATCTCCCCACTCCAAAGACTCTTTATCATAAAAAATCTTAATCCCCAGTTTGTTTAATGACTGATATAATTCTTCAATCAAATCTTCTTTGTCCTTGTTAGCATGGGAAATAAACACATCAAATTCAGGCAAGGTTTTTGCCTGATACTTTGGTACACTAACCATTGAAATTCCGTTCATTTTATTTATAAAATCTTGGTCCTTACTGATGCTCTCCAAACATCCAACGAGATTTTTGTAAGCATCCAGATTTCTATGAAACAGAATTGTTTTCATGCGGTCGCCTAATGGATGTTCTTTAAGATAATTATTGTAAAAAATCTCTACATCATTGATCCATACTTCACTCGGACGATTATATTCGTTTATATCCGTACCGATTGCCGCTGCATTAATTGGGCTTTTAATAGAATGAGTCCTTTCTAGCAGATTATTAAGTTGTTCTTCAAAAGTAGCCATTAGACAACCTCCTTCTTCCCAGTTACATACTCAAAGATGAGTGATTTCTTATATTCGTCAAGTGTTGCAAGCTGCTCTTTCTTATCAGAGATAACATCATCCGCCTTTGCAAGCACTGCATCGACATGTTCAACAATCGCTTTTTGTTCATCCAGCGGTGGAACAGGATATGAAAGATCCGCTAACTTATTCCAACGCAAATCACAAGAACGAACTCGAATTCCGGTTGCCAGTGCAAGGAATACATCACTGTACGCCATGCTACGAAGATAGTACATAATGTATCGCTTGTTTTGGTTGGAATCTAAAACATTAAGCACAGGTGACGCCTTGCCTCTTGAATCAGAAATGCCAATAGCGCCTGCAAAGCCGTCCATACCATGTACAACCAGATCACCGATATCAATGCCTTGATAACCGATTTCTTTATCAGACATCGTAAAACCATCTTCACGTCGATTGCTTCTCAGGGTTACCTCACCATCGCGGAAACAGGTTATTACACCATCATCATCACGCACCGGCTTCTGCATATATCGTAGAATGTACTTGCCACGAATAACCTCCCAATGTGAAGGCATATTGCCAATCCATTGAATCCCGCTGTCCTTCATCTCGGCATCGGGATTCAGTCCTTTGGTGACAGTTTCGGTGATAACAGACCGCTTGTACTGCTCCAGCGTGTCGATCTGAGTTTGAATGTCGGTGGTCAGCACATCAATTTCAGCGCATTTAGCATCGAGAAAATCGGCAATGCGGTGCTGCTCACCTGTTGGAGCAACCGGTATAAAAAGGCCGCCAAACTTATCCATCGGAATGCGCATTCGAATTGTATTCAATTTTCCATTTCCAGATTCTTTAATAAGAATGCCATTTCCAAGTCCAAACAAACTGCGTTGAAACATCGTTGTCTGAAAGATATAGTTATAGTAGCGTACATCTTCCTTTGCATTCCAAGGGCGAAGCATATAATAAACAGGACTAACACAACCAAAATATTGCGACAGCCCCACAGAGCCAGACAATATATTCATGCTATTCATTACGATATCCCCAGGATAAGCCAGTCTGTATGCACTCACATCCTCTTTAGGTTTGTTTCCTCCACCTTCTTTTTGATCGTATGGAATGACGCCTTGTTTAGCAGTCAACGAAAGAATTTCTGTTGTCCTAACAGGATTATTTTTCTCAACTCGTTCTTGCAAACAGTATTTTATTTTTCTTAGTTCCCAATTGGAGGGAAGCTCTCCCAACCAAGAGATTCCACTCGCTTTCATTTCTCTCATATCAGCACCACCTTACTCAAACAGCTTTGCCACACGCTTTGAAACCGAAAATTCCAGTTCCATAAACTTTGTTTCCAGCTCTTCACTTGGCGTTGATGCCTGATATTTGTAGAAATACCGCGTGAATGGGATTTCAGCACCGGTCTTGATGACAGGTTTTTTCTTTCCAAGATCTTCCTCAAAGAAAGCGGCGGCATCCGGGATATGAGGCAAAACCTCACGTGCCATATAATCTTCGATGCTTTCCTCCCATTTCACCAGTTCGGTGTCCTTGGTTTCTTTGTCGTAAATAATCCTTCCCTTGCGGTCACGTTGAATTTCTGCATTCTTATCCATAATAGAGAGGCCATTAGCAATCTTGTCGAGCAATTTTTTATCAGATGTTGCCGAAGCAAGTGCCTTAGTCAGTACAGGCATAAACTCAGTCGGTGAATTATATACTTGTTCTGAAGTGACAGCTTTCAATGTAGTAATAATCTCATCGTATAAGGCCTGATTGTTTTGGAATGATTCCAATTTTTTCTGTTCTTTGCCAGTTAGTTCTTCAGCATTCTCCAATTCATTAACCTTAGCCTGATCATAGAGAGAAGAAAGCGCACCCTTAGACAGCATAGCTTCGATACGCTCCTCTGTAATGGCATAGCTACGCTGAAGAGGCTGCATAACCGTGTACTCACGGTAAATGAACTCCTCGTTGTCGTAAATCTTGCAGTACTCGTTTTCTGCAAATTCTGCATAGAGCTTCGTTACGGTGCTGCGGTCTTCCGGAGATATTTCATTTTTCTTATCACCCAGAGCCTTGCGCAGTTTGTGGAAGAAGGACGAAGCATCTATCAACTGAATCTTGCCCTTGCGCTCAGCACGTTTATTTTTTGAAAGCACCCAGATATATGTAGCTATGCCCGTGTTGTAAAACAGATCTGTTGGCAATGCAATAATTGCTTCGATTAAATCGTTTTCTAACATCCAACGACGAATTTGGCTTTCGCCAGAAGCTGTACCACCTGAAAATAATGGACTACCATTTTCAATAATAGCAGCACGACCAAAGTTATCATCCATTTTGTCAATAGCAGATTGCAAAAACAGCATCTGCATATCGCCGGAACCAGGGAGCCCAGCACCCCAACGGCCTTCAAATCCCTTTGCATATTCATCATTAACGGCTTTTTCTACACCTTCAGCTGCATCTTTACCTCCCCACGGAGTACCAAATGGCGGATTTTCAATAACAAAGCGCATCTTGGTTTCAGCAAATCGATCTTTCTTCATAGTGTCCTGATAGCAGATATTCTCTGCGTTCTGACCTTTGATGAGCATTTCTGCAAGACAGATAGCATAAGATTCCGGATTGATTTCCTGCCCAAAAAGACGAACATCTGCAGTAGGATTATATCTCTTAATGAAGTTATAGCTTGTGGAGAGCATACCACCTGTACCACATGCTTGATCCAAAACTGTAATTACCTTTCCATCGTCAAAGATATCGTCACAGCCTTCAGCTAACAAAATATTTACCATCAATTTAATGATATCTCGTCCAGTGTAATGATCACCAGCCTCAGCGTTTTCAGAGAATCTACGAATTAGATCCTCGAAAATGTATCCCATCTTTACGTTATCAATCGTGCGAGGATTCAAATCCAATTCTGAAAATGCTTTGACGACACTTAACAGGCGATCGTTTTTATCCATCTTGTCAATCTGCTTATAAAAGTCCAAACCTTTCTCAGCAGACACAATAATCTCCTGCACATTAGGAGAAAAACTCTGAAGATACGCTTTAAAGTTGGCTGCTAAATTGTCGGCATCATTAATCAATTCTGCAAGTGTAAATTCACTAGTATTGTAGAACTGAAATCTAGAAATACGATACATAGCTTTTGCTGGGTAATTTGGATTTGCTTTAAACTGTGCAACCACCTTATCTTTGGTAGGTTCCAGCGCACACTCAAAACGTCTGATAATAACCATCGGAATGATTACATCTTTATATTTATCACTCTGGTATGTACCACGCAGCTTATTTGCAATAGACCAGATAAAATTTACCTCTGTTGATACATCGATTGGGGAATCATCCCACATTGCATCAATTGTCTGCTTTTGTGCCATTATATTTTCCTCCATTCAGGCTAAGAGTTTCTTAGTCAATGTTAATTTTATATTTTTAGGTGTCCCAAAATCCGGACTTAGTCCTCAATTCCCATCATCATCTTATAGTGTTGTTCCTGATGCATAGCTGTGAAAATCAGTTCAAACACCTTTTTGCATTGTTCCACATCACTGCCGTCATCAATATAGTTGAATCCATCACTGATAACTGCTGGGCTATCATTCATGTATGTGAGCATACTTGAAGCAATATTGTAGCGATCATAATTTGGCTTCTGACCTTCTATTTCGTCCACAAACAGTGGTTTATTCTGCTCCAAAACAATTTTATGAAGATCATTTCCTTCATAACCGCATATCTGAATAAAGTAGTACTCAAGAATATGACGGATTACATTCTTCACTGTATTTGCCGTTTTCAGTTCTTTGTATTCATCCCACAAAGCAGCATAAGAGTTCTGAATTGGATTATAGTTTTCTTGTTCAGTAGGTACTCTCTGGCTCTGACGCACACAAAGTTTAACCGAAGATATGTTTTCCACCTTACGAATCATATAAAAAGAAACACTGTGGTATCTCTTTGCTTGGTGATGTGTAATCTCCTTATGGAAATAAACATTGTGAGTCAGAATGAAAATCTGTTTAATATAGTCACCATCGACTTTATGGCTACGGTAATCCGTGTTGTTGTAGCAAACTTCAATCATCTCTCTAACAAGAGCACTGACGATGAATAATGCTCCGCTATCCATACTAGATACTGGGTCATCTATAACAACAATTTTATCTTTTACGGCTTCACTGCTAAGGCTTCCTTTAACAAGGTGATAGTAGTATAAAAACGCAATAAAGTTTCTTTCACCTTCGCTCAGTTTTTCTGCAACACTTCCATCCGGACGAATTACTTCATATGTATTTGCGACTCCATCCTTAGCGCGCAAATGGAAGCCCTCAAAGCCTGAATTATCAAGCAGTACATTGATGCTATCAATCGTTGCCTCTGTATTCACAATCTGCTTGTTTAATTCGTTGGCTTCTTCCTTCTTAGCAGTAGCATCTTTTCTCAGTTGCTGCATCTTGCTCTTTAGAGATTTAATTTCGGCATCTAAGTCTGTCAACGCTTTATTGTATGCTGCAACGTCGGCTTTCAAGAGCTCTGCAAGATACTCCCACACCTGCTTTTTGCATAAAACTTTCTCGGTTTTGATATCACCAACAATCTCGTTGTTTTCTTTGATTTTCTTATTAAAACCATCAATCAGTGTCCCAATCTCAATCAACAAACTATCAGTATCTTCCAGTGAGGCAATTGTTGTTGGTTCTTTAATCTTTGCTGCAATCCTCTGCTTATTAATAGTAATAGCATCTATAAGAAGCTGAACCTTTACTTCATATTCTGACAGGTCCAATCCCGGCATAGCCACAGATACATTACTTTCCAGTGTTGCTACAACGGAATCCATCTCTAATTCATAGGTTTTCTGGAATGAATTAATCGCAGCAATATCCTCCTGATACTGCGCATCAAAACACGCAGCTATTTCTTTATCAAAATTAGATGGTAGTTTCTGCTGGCAATATGGACATTTCCCGTCTGTCTGACCAGCAAAATGAGTATGACCACTTCGTACCCAATCAGTAGCTTTTAACGCTTTAATAAATTTTGCAAAATCCGTATCGCTACTACTGGAGATTGGTTTGCCCATCAATTCATATCCCGGCAGGGATGCGTAGGTAACTTTACCGGCCTTAGACAGCATGTTGTACTGCTGTGCATCGCCTGAAAAAACGGTACTGTATAGAACTTTTAATTCATCAAAGTTATGGGCAACCGGAGTAATCGCTAAAATCTCTTGAGCAAATAAGGCTGCCTTTTTCTTACCCTTGATAGCTTCATTAAACAGCGTTCTTGCTTCCGCACTCTTGCTCCAACAATCTGACTGGAATGTTGATAAGGCAGTACTCTTATCCTCTACTTTCTGGTCTATAGCGGCCTTATGTCCGTTGTATTCCTCGCCCATTTTCTTGCGTTCAGCATTGAGAGTATCAACCTGTTCCTGAATGGCAATGTTGGTTTCATTTACGGTAAATACACCAGCAAGATTTCCATAGTTGCGCAGGTTAGCATTTATAAAATCTGTATCATACACAAGAACATCATAATCAGCTGATGCTCTTCCAGCTTGCCACTGTAAATGCTCATCGTTTACCTTGAACGTTCGTGCAATGGTAGATTTGCCTGCACCATTCTTCCCATAGAAGAAATTTACATATGTCGGTTCTATAACCTCATTAGAGAATGTGGCATCATTTAACGTTATTTTTTCTATTGCTGATTTCATTTTAGGGTTCATATGCAAATCTACCTCCTGCTTCTATTCTTTAATTTTTCCTTCTCTGACCCATTCATCAACTTCAGAGATTTTGAATTTATATCGTTTTCCAGCTTTATATACAGGTAATTTTCCTTCTTTTATCCAAGTACGGACTGTATCCTGACTCAAGCTGAGATGTTCTGCTACATCTTCAAGGTTTACCCATTTTTCAACTTGCATGTTTTCATATTCTGCGCTCATATTATTCCTCCATGTTCGATTCCAGATGAGTGGTTACATATTTATAGGGAGAATACTGATATCCCAGCTTCCCTTAATACCTCTACTGCATTTATCTTTTTTACTGCCCAGTGCATGCGATTTAATTCATTCGTTCCACTGCAGCCTTCGATTCCGAGTTCAAACCGAAGTTCATTTATTTTCTGCTGTGGTATCCAATTGAGTATTTGATAATATACTTTGATACCGTTGTTCTGAATTTTCACATCAACAATCAACCCATAAGCAGCATAGTGGTCTGCGTCCGTTTTTCCATAAGTGTGGTTCTCAGTCGCAATAATTGCTGGGTAGGTTTTCAGTGCCGAAATTGCATCATCTGACAAAGTCGCATAAGCTGCTTTCAATTCCTTTGACGTGCTTTCCGTTATTGCTCTATCCTTTCGAACAAGGCAATGACAGTACTGAGGATTTAATTCATCATCCCCGACAACCAGAAGATTATAGAAATCTGTATTTAATGTAATGGTATGCGCTGCGTTAGGGCTTCCCGGCATAGGTGGTGCTCCGCCCACCATCATTACGCTATAGGTATTATTCACTGCATCCGTATGAGCTACCAACGTATTATTGTTACCGGGCAAATTAAATGTTGTATTCGGTGTTTGCGTTTGCAAAGCTCCCGGTTGTGATGGTTGTAATTTATTCTCCATCTTTTTTCAGCCCTCCATAATAATTGTTCGTAATGCTATCAACATGCTGAATGAAGCTATTATTATTTCCGGTCACATTAAAATTGAAAACCATTTGCTGTTTTGACTTTTCTTCTTCCCGACGAGGTTCTTCATAGACTTCTTCAACAATAATATCATCTGGCGATTTATATGCTTGATTATCGGCTACGTTGTCATCTTCAAATTCAATATAACTAAGCTTAATATCGACAGGCCAATTAACACCAATATCTCCAGTGTAAGCCCTTTTGCCTCCACCCGTGGATGGACACCAAATCTCAAATGTTTCTGCCCCAGCCGTATTATCAACATTACATACAGCATAATGAAATACGCCTAATAGAAATGACTGCAAAGGAATCTCTTTCATATTTACGAGTTCCTTCTTCTGCGCTGTTGTGCCATCTTCCCTAATATAGAAAGATTGGCTGTCATCAATGTAATTATCTAATGCTATTAGTTCGACGAGTGCTTTCACGAGCAGCTCGTCTTTTTTTATATCTCCTCCAGCATCAATGAATCCATCCACAAAGCAGCACATTTTTCTCACTGTATCCACATACTCGTTCTTCACTCTTTCGTCAAAAACTCTCAATGCCGTTTTATCACCAAACGGGAAGTAGCCGCCACCGGCATTCTTACATTTTTTATATTCTGATGCATTACCCTGAATCGTTTTAATTTCAGTTGGCATCGGTGTTGCTAAATCAGAACGTATCACTCTCGCAAGACCAATCAAAGTTTCATATTCAGTTAATCCATCTTTTTTTCCTGCGTAGTGTTCATTCGCACCTAACAGTTGCTTTCTTGCCTCTAAAAGTAAAGTGAAAAACGTACCACCACATAATCTTAAATTTTCTTTTTTTGCCATTAATTGTCCCTCTAATCAAATTTACCTACTCAACTTACTCAACTGTGAATGGCAGTCCTACTCAACTTACTATTTTCTATCCCTGTGAAAAGCCACAGGGATTTTTTGTTGTTTGTTGACTGTTGAATCTGATGAATACAAATCAGAGCAATTCCCAACAAACCCTACTAAATCATTATAACACTTTCCGACATTATTTTCAATGCAGTGAAAATGAACGAATAATGAACTCTACGGTGAAATATGCCTGAAATCTCTATTCCCACCTGTGGCTGGTCACAAATTTACGCCAATCACAGGAGGAAAAACAATGGCAAACAAAGACAATCAGAGTAAACAATACCGTATCTACATCAAGGAATCTAAAAGCTGGGTGGATGTTAACAAGGAGTTCTACACGAACTACTATCGTGACATCAATACCTACCGCAAGCGTCAGCAGGAGCATGGTCGTTGTGTCTGCCCTGCAAGCAAACGCTATTTATGCGATATGGACTGTATGACCTGTCCGTATGCTAAGGCTGGCAACCAGCTTTCTCTCGATAACACCGTAAGCGACGGTGAAGGAAATGAAAAGAGCTGGCTTGATGACATGCCGGATGAATCCGTAGCTATCGCTGAATTAATGGAGGACGCAGAACTTCTTCGTGCCCTCTATGCAAAGCTGAATGAGCTGGACCCGGAAGGTCGTCTTATCTGTCAGCTTATTATGGAAGGAAAATCTGAGCGTGACTGTGGCAAGGAAATGGGGCTCTCCCGTAATACCTTTGTATACCGCAGAGACAAGCTACTCCAGAAGCTTCGCTCAGATCTGAAAGATTACATCTAATTTGAATAGTCGTCCTCTGATATTTCAGGGGACGATTTTTCTTTTCAAAAAACTTTCTATAATTTTTCGGCCAAACGACCATCTCACCTCCATTGAGTAGTGTAAGGCGAAACAAAGCGACCTACAGAAAGCGAGGTGAACACCGTGAATCAGACCTTTCACAACAGAAGAGGCACTGACGCAGAAGTAATTGCTACCCTCACAGCAATCAGTCAGGTATCCGCAAGAATGGCGAAGAATCTTAGACTCATCGCCGCACACAGACAATCCGAGGAAGGAGGAACAACAAATGTCAAAAATGAACGATATGGCTATGACCATCGAAGAACTGAGAAATGCTGCCGCTGCTATTAACGATACAGCAGACTGGCTCGCACAGCAGTTTGGAGGAACACCTAAAACCACTGAAAAATCAGAAGCCCCTGCCACTCCTGCGAAATCTGCACTGACCCTTGAGGAGGTTCGAGCTGTTCTGGCTGACAAATCTCGTACTGGACATACGGCTGAGATTCGAGAGCTTCTTAAAAAATATGGTGCAAGCAAGCTGTCACTCGTAGACCCAAAACATTATGAAACCCTGCTCAGGGAAGCGGAGGTGCTCTAATATGCCGCCTAAAGGACATGCACTCCTCTCCGCATCCTCTTCTGACAGATGGCTTCACTGCCCACCGTCAGCAAGGCTTTGCGAAACCTATGAGGATAAAGGTAGTGATTATGCTGCAGAAGGTACCGACGCACACGCTCTTTGTGAGTACAAGCTCCGTAAAGCTCTCGGCATGGAAGCTACTGATCCAACCAAAAGTCTCGACTGGTACAATGCCGAAATGGAAGATTGTGCCACCGGGTACGCCAGCTTTATTATGGAGCTTTTGGAAGATGCCAAGCAGACCTGCTCCGATCCAGTTGTTCTGATTGAACAACGAGTGGACTTTTCCCGTTGGGTGGAACAAGGCTTCGGAACCTCAGATGCTATTCTCATCAGCGATGGAACTATGCATGTGATTGACTACAAACACGGTCTTGGAATACTTGTTTGCGCTGAAGACAATCCACAGATGAAATGCTACGCTCTTGGCGCTCTGGAGCTTTTCGATGATATTTATGACATCGATACGGTCAGCATGACCATCTACCAGCCCAGACGTCAGAACGTTTCTACCTATGAAGTCAGTAAGGATGACCTGTATCAGTGGGCCGATGAAGTTCTGAAGCCTACCGCAGACCTCGCCTTTGCCAGTGATGGAAACTTCCTGTGCGGTGAATGGTGCGGATTCTGTAAGGCAAAGCATGAATGCCGGGCCAGAGCAGAAGCCAATCTTCTACTCGCACAGCACGATTTCAAACTGCCACCACTGCTTACGGATTCAGAAATTGAAGTCATTCTTTCCCGTGTCGACGAGCTGGTCTCCTGGGCCAACGACATCAAGGAGTATGCACTCCAGCAGGCAATCAGCGGTAAAGAATGGACCGGTTGGAAGCTGGTCGAAGGTCGCTCTAATCGCAGATATACCAACGAAGCCGCTGTATCAAAGGCTGTCGAATCTGCTGGTTTTGACCCTTATGAAAAGAAGCTACTTGGTATCACTGCTATGCAAAAGCTACTCGGCAAATCTCGCTTCGAGGAACTCCTTGCAGCCTATATTGAAAAGCCACAAGGCAAACCTACTCTTGTGCCGGAAAGCGATAAACGCCCGGCAATGAACACAGCAAAAAATGATTTATGGAGGAATATGACAATGAGTAAAAATGTAAAAATGACAAATCCCATGAAGGTTATCACTGGTCCTAACACACGTTGGAGCTATGCCAACGTCTGGGAACCTAAATCCATCAACGGTGGCACTCCGAAATATAGTGTCAGCCTGATTATCCCAAAATCCGACACAAAGACTGTTGCAAAGATTGAAGCTGCTATCGAGGCTGCATACCGTGAAGGTGAAGCAAAGCTCAAGGGCAATGGTAAATCCGTACCTGCTCTTTCTGTACTTAAGACGCCTCTTCGTGACGGAGATCTTGAAAGACCGGACGATCCTGCATACGCTGGCAGCTTCTTTGTGAATGCAAATGCAACCTCTGCACCTGGTATCGTAGATGCAGACCGCAATCCTATCCTCACTCGTTCTGAGGTTTACTCTGGAATCTACGGTCGTGCCAGCATCAGTTTTTACGCTTTCAACAGCTCTGGCAATAAAGGCATCGCCTGTGGCCTTAACAATTTGCAGAAGATTCATGATGGCGAGCCTCTTGGCGGTAAGGCATCTGCTGAATCTGACTTTGCAACTGATAACGACGATGATTTTCTTGACTAATGGAGGTAGCAAACTATGGAGACAATCGTGATTAGCACAATTCTTGTAAACATCTGTATCGGCTGCTTCGCTTGCGTCGGTCTCACTACTGCAATCTCTATGATTCAGAGTATCATCAACGACCATAAACGTGAAAAGCGTGAGCAGGAAAAAGACAAGCGCGACCTCGAATACCACGAAAAGCGCATGAAAGACTTTAAGTAATCTATCAACCTGCTGGCGGTGGAACTCACTGCCGCCAGCACATTTTCTGACAAAAGGAGACAACCTATGAATGAATTTGCAGAAATCTTAAATCTATTTATTGCTAATGTCATCTCCTATACCTTTTTTGCGGCGGTATATGGCTTCATCATCTACAACGTAGGAAAAATCATTTTTTACCTTGTTAGTTATGCGGTATACCACATTCGTCGTGACATCAATAAATATAAATCCAATAAAGATAAACAGTAACAAGGCAGGCGGCAGGGATTTCTCTGCTGCCTGTTTTGTAGAAAGGACAATCTCATGAAAACACTTAGTATCGATATTGAAACCTACAGCGATGTGCCACTTCAGAAAACCGGAGTATATCGCTATGTAGAGTCACCTGATTTTGAAATCTTACTCTTTGCCTACAGTGTAGATAACCAGCCCGTTCAGGTCATTGATCTTGCCTGCGGAGAACAGATTCCAAAAGAAATCCTTCTTGCTCTAGAGGATGAATGTGTCATCAAGTGGGCCTTCAACGCTACCTTTGAACGCATCTGTCTTTCTCGTTTCTTAGGTTATCCGACCGGAGAATATCTGAAACCGGAAAGCTGGCGTTGCTCTATGATATGGTCCGCCACGATGGGGCTTCCACTCTCCTTGGAAGGTGTCACGAATCAAAAAGCGCTTTGATGTGAGAGAAATAAAGTCCAGCAAGGACATCACCGACTGGAATGCTGGAAAGATACCAGTCGCAGTCATTCATCCTGCATCTGCTGGTCATGGACTCAATCTACAGGCTGGCGGTTCCACCCTTATCTGGTTTGGTCTGACATGGTCACTGGAATTATATCAGCAGACCAACGCCCGACTTTGGAGACAGGGCCAAGCCGCCGGAACCGTGGTGATAGAGCATATCATCACAAAAGGAAAATACAAATCAACCACAATCGTTTTCTTGGATACACGAAAGACGCGGACGGCAACCTCATCATCGATCCAGAACAGGCAGAAATCGTAAAGCGCATTTATCGAGAATATTTAGAAGGTCTCAGTATGGACAAGATTGCTGCAGGCCTGGAGCGTGACGGTATCCTTACCGGTGCCGGAGGGGAAAAGTGGCACACAAGCACCATCAACAAAATTCTCCGAAACGAGAAATACATCGGTGATGCCCTGCTTCAAAAGACCTACACTACAGACTTTCTAAACAAGACCAGAGTTAAAAATAACGGTCTTGTTCCACAATACTATGTAGAAGGCGATCACGAAGCCATTATTCCGAAGAACATTTACCAGCAGATACAGGAAGAACTTGTCCGCAGACGAGTGGTAAAAACCAGTGACAATGGCAAAAAACGAAGCTACAGTTGCAATCACTGCTTCTCCCAAATCGTCATTTTCGGCGAATGCGGTGAAATGTTCCGAAGACTCCACTGGAACAATCGAGGCGTCAAATCAATTGTCTGGCGCTGCATCAGCAGGCTGGAATCCACCGGACTTGAATGCCACGCTCGAACCATCAATGAGCTGGTTCTTCAGGATGCCGTTGTCAATGCCATCAATCAATTACTCGGCGACAAAAATAACTATCAGGCACAGCTCCAGCTTAACATTGCCGCAGTCATCCGAGCTTCACAGGTAACAGCCATAGACAGCATTGACAAGAAGCTAATGGCCCTGCAACAGGAGCTGATTCAAAAAGCCAACAGTAAAGAGGACTACGACGAAATAGCGGATGAGATCTTCAGATTCCGAGAACTTCGTCAGAAAACCACTGTCGATACCGCCGCAAGGGATGAACAGATAAAGAGAATTAACGACTTGCAGGATTACATCTCACAGCAGACCGCCCTCCTTACTGAATTCGATGAATCACTGGTGCGACGCTGGATTAAGCAGATCACCATCTGGGATGACCGCATAATAGTTGAATTGAAATCTGGCGTCAGCATTGATGTGGATGCATAACTCTATAGATATACAATGGCTCCCCACCACTGGATAATTCCCGGTGATGGGGAGCCTTTTCATTTTATTTCAAATTTTCAATATTTAATTCCATGAACGTTAAAAAGTTAGTAGCATCTTTTAACAAACAGGAAAAGGTTTCTGCATAGTTTTCTTTTTTCACATCAAGCTTTTTCGTAATTTTTTGATATCCCTTTCCTTTACGATGTCCCGTTCCACTTGAACGTAACTCCTGTAGATTTCTCAAGAACTTAATATGCTCATTATAGTTTTCGATATTACTTTCACATAGCCAAGCTTCTATTTTTGAAATGCTACCTACAAGTTTTTCGTAATTACCAGTTAACCGTTTTGAAATGCTCTTTTCATTTAAAGAATCAATCAGTATTTTGACTAAAGAAAGAACCAGCATATCCATCTCAGTAATTGAATTATTTACTGGAACTCGTAATATTTCAAAATTATAAGCATCCTGCTCTGTTAATGATAAAAATAAAGGCCATCCATACTTTTCAGTGAAAACTCTATTTAATCGTGTATAAGCTTTCTTAAAAACAAAATCTGGAGACTCTGAGTCTGATGCAATACACATAAAATCTCTCTTTATTTTTGTTTTGCTCAATTTTCCTCCAATCGACTTGTTAAATCCCCTCCAATAATGCTGCTCGGCTTCACTTGGTAAATCTCTTCCTAAATCACCTAAATAAGCTGATACATAATCTGAATTACTATTATCAATATACAATGACCACAATACACCACATCGAATAATTCCATCTTCGACTTTATAAATTTCAGGTTTCGAATAATACTTATTCAGTACTGCACTGTCAAAATATACAGGTGTTAAATAGTGCGGCGCTGTTGGATTTGCCCCGAAGTAGTTGTTTAATTCTTTCGGATTACAAGTATGGCGTATTTCTTTTCCGTTCTCATCTATACCAATAATAAAATCAACATAAGTCTTTTCTTCATTATACGGCCAAATATTACTATCACATAAACTGCAACCTGAGACAACATTTTTTGCATAAATGATGGAATAATTTTTCCTTTTTAGTCCAGTTGATGTATTTCCGATATTAAGTGCATAAAAAATTGTGTTTTCGCTATTTCTATAAACCAATCCATCTTCCTTGATTTTTTCCGAATTATCGATAGAAACGCACCTGCTATCAATATGTATCATCAATACTTTTTCTTTTACTGCTAGATACGTTTTTAAGTATCTTTTATGTATAGTTACATACCCATTATCATTCATTTTCACTACGGTAATTCCTTCACCGTTAGAAACATCAATATATTCATTTTTTTGTGAATTGAAATACAGATTGAATAATAATCGAAACTCTTCAACAATTTCTATTGAATCTGTAGCTACGCCATTATATTCTCTTTTTATAACAAGTGGTTCATAACCATTGTCATTTCCCCAACGATGATAAACCTTTTCATCATCCTCCCAAGAACCGTAAACTGTAATTCCAGGCATCAATGTATGTGCATTATATGTATCATTTTCCATATCATTTTCAACTTCATTCAAAGGAAGAAGAAAACTCTGAAGGTATATATCATACTTTTTATCAATTTTATTTCCTGATACAGGAACCATTATGTCAGCATCTAATCCTCTCTCTATCCATTCTCGAATATCAATCTGATACAAATAATCTTTATCCATCATCTTTCAAATCCTCCTGTTATCTATTCCACTGCCAAGTCTGCCCCTTAGTATCGAGTGGCTTAAACTGCGGTCGGCTCTGACAACAATCCTAGTGACACAACCTCTGACATCTAATCCACAGCCTAAACCCTACCGCTATTCTCCGGTACTCAATTTCTCTCCAATCAGACCGAAAAGTAGATATGTTTCCATATAATAAAACCGAGCTTTCCGCAAGGCTTCTCTGATGATACCAACCTTACAAAAAGCCCGGAAATACGCCGCTTTTCAGCACTTGATTTTATTTTCTTGACAGCAAACACACAGTCTCAACATGGACTCCCTGCGGAAACATATCAGTAGTAGAAACCCGCACCAGTTCATAATCCTCCGCACACAGCACCTTCAGATCCCTCGCCAGTGTCGCACTGTCACAGCTCACATACACAACCCTCTCCGGCTTCATTTTAAGGATCGTATTCAGAAGTACCTCATCACAGCCCTTCCGTGGCGGGTCTACCACGATAACGTCTGCATAAACGCCATTCTTCTCATACTCTCTCGGCAGCACTTCCTCTGCTTTTCCGACAAAAAACTCTACATTCTCAATGCCATTGAGCTTCGCATTCTCTCTTGCATTGTCAATGGCCTGTGGTACGATCTCCACGCCGCGGACGAATTTTGCTTTCTGGGCCAGGAACAGGGAGATAGTTCCGATTCCGCAGTACAGATCCCAGACAGTTTCATTTCCCGTAAGGCCGGCGTACTCCAGAGCCTTTCCATACAGTTTTTCGGTCTGGATGGGATTGACCTGGAAAAAGGACAGGGGAGAGATCTGATAGGAAATATCTCCGATGCTGTCCGTTATATAGGACTGTCCCCAAAGGAGGCGAAGCTGATCACCCAGGATCACATTGTTCCGTTTTTTATTAACATTGATGGTAATGCTGGTCATTTCCGGAATTTCACAGAGTGATTCCACAAGAGCCTTTTCTGCAGGGATCTTATCTCCGTTTAAGATCAGACAGACCATCATCTCATCTGTATGGAAGCCGTAACGAATCATAATATGACGTACAAGACCTTTTCCCGTGGCCTCATCGTAGGGCTGTACATGATATTTTTCCATGTGTCCGATCACACGGTCCAAAACCTCTTTATTCTGTTTCACTCCCAGAATACATTCTCGGTTATCAATGATGGAGTGGGTTCTTCCTGCATAAAAGCCTGTGATGATCTTTCCGTCTTTATTTTTTCCTACCGGAAACTGTGCCTTGTTTCGATAATGATAGGGGTCTTCCATCCCCATGATCGGTTCCATATCAAGATTCTGAAAACCTCCGATTCTTTCCAGATGTCCACGAACCTTTTTCTCTTTAAATTTCAGCTGCTGCTCGTAGGATAATGCCTGAAGCTGGCATCCTCCGCACTGGCGGGCAATAGAGCAGACAGGTTTCACACGGTATGGAGACGGTGTGATCACCTCCATCAGGCGGCCATAGCCATAGTTCTTTTTTGCCTTGATGATCTTGGCTTTGATCCGGTCTCCGATCACGGCGTCTTTCACAAAAACGGTGAAGCCATCGGCTTTCCCGATACCTTCACCGTCAACTCCGCAATCCTCTATATCTAAAGTGAGTATATCGTTTTTACGGAATTCCATGTATTAAATATCTCCTGTTCTTCTTAAATTGGACTCAAAAAGCCGGTTGAAACCAAGCCATTCTTTTTTGCCTTTGTCTGCGTGAAAAATTTCTGTCAGTGTCTCCATCCTTGCATCTGTATTGTCTGCCAGATTCAGGGCAACTGCCTCTGCAAGTGCCGGTTTCTTGGGAGAACCGTACTCAAGCTCACCATGATGTGCAAGAATACAGTGGATCACCTGATTTTCAAGCTTCTCCGGAAAATCCGGGATCTCTTTTGCAAGATCATGCACCATCTGTGCCCCGATCACAATATGTCCAAGAAGCTGTCCCTCATCTGTATAATCATTCATCGGAAAAGCAGAAAGCTCCTTCGTTTTGCCCACATCATGAAGAAGTGCGGTTGTGATCAGAAGATCTCGGTTCAATAGTGGATATGCATTCGCCATATAATCGCAGAGACGGGTCACTCCAAGAGTGTGCTCCATCAGCCCGCCGATAAAGCCATGATGTACGGTCTTCGCTGCAGAATGTCCCTCAAATATCTTCATAAATTCCTGATCTTCCACAAAGAGCTTCTTCAGAAGCTGGGAAAGATAGGGATTCTTCACACTGTTGATAAGCTCTCGTAGCTGGCTCTGCATATCATCCACACTGTTCTCACTGGTAGGAAGATAATCTGCCGGATCATACTCCCCTTCTCCTGCCTTGCGTGCTCTCTTGATATTCAGCTGCATGGCGCCTGCAAAGCTTGTCACATCTCCCATGATCTCAATGTAATCAAGAGTATCAAACTCATCAATTCCCAGAGAATTGGGATCCCAGATCTTACCATCGATCACACCTGTTTTATCCTGAAGGATCAGATTCTCATAGGGCTTGCCATTCTTCGTTGTAGCTGCCTGTTTCTGTTTGCAGAGATAGATCCCGTTTACTCTGTCTCCCTCATGTAATTCATTTAAAAAACGCATAAAATTCTTGCCTTTCTGTTCTTTTTACTTTCAAAGCAGACATACTCACGAACACATCCGCTTCACACTTTGCATTCATAGCCAGACTTTCTTTATGATCTTTGGCCGCATCCCGGTCCGGGCTTTCTGGCATTTTTGCACAGTTTCCACTTACTTCCGGGCTTTATTCAGTATCATAACACATTTTACTTTCCTTTGCTATGGAAATCATGTAAAATAGGAAACGAAGTGTTTTTTTGCATATCCTGTGTTACGCAGAAAAGCACAGAATCAACAGAAGTAACAAAAAGGAGTAACTATAGCAACAATGAACAAAAAAGCATACAAAGCACTTGAATACTATAAAATCATAGATCTGCTCACAGACAAGGCATCCTCCCCCATGGGAAAAGATCTCTGTCGGAAGCTTACCCCTTCCACAGACATTGAAGAGATCCGGTCCATGCAGCTGCAGACACACGATGCCCTTGCACGCCTGTTCAAAAAAGGCGGCATTTCCTTCGGCAGCGTCAAGGACATCCGCGGCACATTAAAACGTCTTACTGTTGGCAGCGCCCTGAATACACCGGAGCTGCTTTCTGTCTGCAGTCTTCTTGAGAATACCGGTCGTGTAAAGGCCTATTCCAGAAGTGACCGTGATGACGGAATGACCGATTCCCTTGACGGAATGTTTGCGGCACTGGAACCTCTGACACCCCTCAGCACAGAGATCCGCCGCTGTATCCTTTCCGAGGATGAGATCAGTGACGATGCCAGCAGCACGCTTCGTCAGATCCGCCGCAGCATCAAAGCCACCAACGACCGGATACACACCCAGCTTTCTTCTCTGGTTGCAGGAAGTGCCAGGAATTATCTTCAGGATTCCGTTATCACCATGCGCGACGGTCGCTACTGTATCCCGGTAAAGGCTGAATATAAAGGCCAGGTTCCCGGTATGATCCACGACCAGTCCGCCACTGGCTCCACCCTTTTCATTGAGCCCATGGCTGTTGTCAAGCTGAACAACGACATCCGCGAGCTAGAGCTGAAAGAGCAGAAAGAGATCGAAGTGATCCTTGCATCCTTAAGCCAGCAGGTAGCTGCTGAGCTGGAGGCTATTCACGCAGATCTTTCCATCATGGTACAGCTGGACTTTATTTTTGCCCGTGCCGCACTTGCCATGGACATGAACGCCAGTGAACCTGTTTTCAACACAGAGGGCCGGATCCGGCTTCGCCAGGCCCGTCATCCACTGATTGATAAGAAAAAAGCCGTTCCTATTGACATCCGTCTCGGGGATGATTTTGACCTCCTGGTTGTCACCGGACCAAACACCGGTGGTAAAACTGTTTCCCTGAAAACCGTAGGTCTTCTTACCATGATGGGACAGTCGGGTCTCCATATCCCGGCGCTGGATCGTTCCGAACTTGCACTTTTCCGCGAGGTTTATGCTGATATCGGAGATGAGCAGAGCATTGAACAGTCCTTAAGTACCTTCTCCTCTCATATGACAAACGTGGTTTCCTTCCTGAAATCCGCAGATCAGGATTCCCTGGTCCTCTTCGATGAGCTTGGTGCAGGTACGGACCCTACAGAGGGTGCCGCTCTTGCCATTGCGATCCTGTCACATCTTCACGAGCAGGGTATCCGTACCATGGCAACCACCCATTACAGCGAACTGAAGATCTATGCCCTCTCCACTCCAGGTGTGGAAAATGCCTGCTGTGAATTCGATGTGGAAACCTTACGTCCGACCTACCGCCTTCTGATCGGTGTTCCGGGAAAAAGTAACGCATTTGCCATTTCTTCCAAGCTGGGGCTTCCGGATTTCATCATCGCCAAAGCAAAGGAACAGATCAGCGAGCAGGATGAATCTTTTGAAGATGTTCTGACATCCCTGGAGCAGAGCCGTGTCACCATCGAAAACGAGCGTGCTGAAATTGCCCGTTACAAAGAACAGGTAGAAGAGCTGAAAAAATCTCTTCAGGAAAAAGAAGAAAAGCTGGATGAACGTAAAGAGCGGATTCTCAGAGAAGCCAATGAACAGGCACATGCGATTCTCCGCGATACCAAGGAATACGCAGATCAGACCATGAAGCTTTTCCATAAATTCCAGAAGGATCACGTAGATACCGCTTCCGTGGAAAAAGAGCGCCAGAACCTGAAAAAACGTATGTCAAAAGCCGAAAATGGAATGTCTTCCAGACAGCAGAAGCAAAAGCCAAAGAAACAGCTGAAGCCATCCGATCTTTCTCTTGGCGATACCGTAAAGGTGCTCAGCCTGAATCTCAAGGGAACAGTTTCCAGTCATCCGGATTCCAAAGGATATCTCTTTGTGCAGATGGGTATCATACGTTCCAAGGTTCATATCTCCGATCTGGAGCTTGTGGACGAGCCGGTGATCACCACTCCGTCCATGCAGCGTACCGGCGCCGGAAAGATCCGTATGTCCAAGGCAGCCAGCATTTCCACAGAGATCAATCTTCTGGGAAAAACCGTAGATGAGGCAGTTGCAGAGCTGGATAAATATCTGGATGACGCCTATATCGCACACATGAAATCCGTCCGTATCGTTCACGGAAAAGGTACCGGTGCCCTCCGCAAAGGTGTCCACAATTACCTGAAGCGCCAAAAGCACGTAGCTTCCTTCCGTCTCGGCGAATTCGGAGAAGGCGATGCCGGCGTGACCATTGTAGAATTCAAGAAATAAAAAGGAGCTGAAGCCATGGCTACAAAACAGAAAATCCTCATTGTTGACGATGACAACAACATTGCAGAGCTGGTTGCTCTCTATCTCACAAAAGAATGCTTTGAGACTAAGATCGTAAATGACGGCGAGGAAGCCCTGAAGCAGTTCCATATTTTTCACCCGGATCTGATCCTTCTGGATCTCATGCTTCCGGGCATTGACGGATACCAGGTATGCCGTGAGATCCGTCACACCTCCGATGTACCGATCATTATGCTTTCCGCCAAGGGAGAAACCTTTGACAAAGTCCTGGGACTGGAACTTGGAGCGGATGATTACATCATCAAGCCTTTTGACTCCAAAGAGTTGGTGGCACGTGTCCGTGCGGTACTGCGCAGATTTCATGTAAAATCTCCGTCTGCCGCGCCAAAGGAAAAATGTGTTTCCTATCCGGATCTGGTGATCAACCTGACCAACTATTCTGTAACTTATATGGGACACCAGATCGATATGCCGCCAAAGGAGCTGGAGCTTCTCTATTTCCTGGCAGCTTCTCCCAATCAGGTTTTCACAAGAGAACAGCTTCTGGATCACATTTGGGGCTATGAATACATTGGCGATACCAGAACCGTAGACGTTCACATCAAACGTCTACGTGAGAAGATCAAGGATAACCCAAACTGGGCTCTTTCCACAGTCTGGGGAATCGGTTACAAATTTGAGGTAAAGGATTCATGAAACAGCATCTTTATACTAAACTGCTGATCCTGTACTTTATGCTGGGCGGAATCTGCTTTCTGCTGCTTTCCTCCGGTGGCTCCTACCTGGTAGAAAAAAGGCTGGAGCGCTCTACCGGAGAGTCCCTTTACCGCACTGCCAGCCAGCTGGTTTCCAAAAATGAACTTCGTCAGGCTGTAAAAAGCCCCAAAAACAAATCCCTCACCCTGGCTCTTTCCTCTGCAGCAGCCTTTCAAAATGCAGATTTCTGGGTTATGGATACAGATGGGAACGTTCTGATAAACACAAACCAGCAGTCCTCTGATTCCGGTGATATCACCGTCAGGAACTTCCGACCGGAAGATTACGAAGATACCTGCTATTCCTCCGGTACGTTTTACGGGACATTAAAAACCACACAGCTAAGCACAGTCGTTCCCATAAAAGATACGGATCTGGTGACTGGTTATCTGGTGATCCACTACCCTATGAAAAACCTCTACGAAAGCCGCAGCAATATCGTAGAGGTTATGGTCCTGATCTTTATTGTGATCTATGCACTGTTTTTTAGTTTTCTTCTGATCTATTTTTACAGGGTCCACAAACCTCTGAAAGAAATCTTAAAGGGTGCCCTGGAATTTGCCAACGGAAATCTTACCTACACGATCCCCGTAGATTCTGAAGATGAGATGGGATATCTTTCCCACTCCCTGAATTACATGGCAGACAAGCTGAACAAAAACGGAGAGTATCAACGACAATTCATTTCCAATGTGTCCCATGATTTCCGCTCGCCTCTGACCTCCATCAAAGGCTATGTGGAAGCCATGCTGGACGGTACCATCCCACCGGAAATGCAGGAACGTTATCTGAAAGTCATTGCTTTTGAATCCACCCGTCTGGAGAAGCTTACCCGAAGTCTCCTTACCTTAAACGAACTGGATGTCAAAAAGCGTATGATGCATATGCGGCGTTTTGATATCAATGAAACGATCCGTACCACAGCCGCCACCTTTGAGGGAACCTGTTCGGAACGAAACATCCGTCTGGAGCTCCTCCTTGCGGGAAAAGAGCTTTTTGTCCGTGCAGATATGGAACAGATCCAGCAGGTACTGTACAATTTATTGGACAATGCGGTAAAATTCAGCAGCGACAATTCTTCTATCACACTGGAAACCACAGTCAATCATGGCAAGGTTTTTGTCTCAGTCAAAGACCATGGAAGCGGAATTCCAAAGGAAAGTCTTTCCAGGATCTGGGACCGTTTCTATAAGATTGATGCCTCCCGTGGAAAAGACCGCAAGGGTACCGGGCTTGGCCTTGCCATTGTAAAAGAGATCATCAACGCTCATAAGCAGAATATCAATGTGATCAGCACCGTAGGTGTTGGAACAGAATTTATCTTTACACTGGAAAAAGCAAAATAAAACATCAAAAAACCTCTGATCCGGAAGGCTGTAAAAGAAATATCTCTCAATATCTCCTACAGTACTTCCAAATCAGAGGTTTTTATTTACTCTTTGCAGGCTTATTTCCAATCGTAATTTCTCAGATGGCCTTCCAGATTCATATGCGTAAAATTATGCTGTCGCAGCGCCTCATAAAGCACAATGGCAACTGAATTGCTTAAATTCAGGGAACGGATATCTCCGATCATCGGGATCCGCACGCAGGTTTCCTGATTGTTTACCAGGATATCCTCCGGGATTCCCGCACTCTCCTTGCCAAACATAATGAAACAGTCATCCTCATACTGCACATCTGTATAAGTCTGAGGTGCCTTGGTGGTTGCGTAATAAATCTTTGCTCCCGGATTCTTTTTGAGAAAATCCTCATAATCCAAATATCTGGTCACATCCAGATGTTCCCAATAATCCATACCTGCACGCTTGATGGCCTTTTCATTCAGGCGAAAACCAAGCGGTTCGATCAGATGCAGCCTGGTTCCTGTTGCCACACAGGTTCTTCCGATATTTCCTGTATTTGCCGGAATTTCCGGCTCATGGAGCACAATATTCAAAACTCCCATTTATTTTTTTCCTCTTTTCTACATAGCATTAAATATACAAAATATGCATTCGCAATCCGCTTCGCTGCTTGCTCATGAGATCAAAAAGCCAAGCTTTTTGGTCTCATCTTCTGCCGGGCGTTCCAGATATCTGGCATTTCCGCCGCTGTAAAGAAGCCTGTTATTTCCGGAATCGGTCTGCCCGATCACTGCTGCCATGATCCCCTCTCGCCGCAACTGCTGCACAAACGCATCACCGCCATGGATTCCCATAAGAATACTTCCGCCGGAAAGCAGCTTGTACGGATTCACATCAAGGATCTCACAGATCTCTATGGTTTCCTGTCGGATGGGCACACTTCGAAGATCTGCACTAAGACCTACTCCGGATGCCTCCGCCATTTTCCAGAGGGCAGCAAGAAAGCCGCCTTCTCCCATCCGATATCGGGCACTGGCTCCGGATTCTTCCGCCATTTTCCAAATTTTATCATTCTCTGTTCCTGTTCCGTAAACCTCAGGAAGCTTTACAGCATCCTCGAGAAACCGTTCTGCAAAAAACTCCCGCAGCCTGTCATGATAATTCTTTGTGATCCATGCAGTTCCTTCTGCTGCCACAGGGCCTGCCACGATCAGCTCGTCTCCCGGCATAAGCCGTCCGTCTATCTCTGCCTGAAGCGCCTCCAGTGCTTTTTTTCCAAGTTTCATAACTGCCGCCTTAATAAAGGATAAGCGAAAGCACAGTCGGAACTACCATTGCCAGTACCAGAATAACTGCGATGATCGCTGTGATCACTTTTCTTTTTTTCGGATCAAACATTCCCATAATTATTATTCACCTCATCTGTAATATCCGTTAATTGCGCATTGTTGGTCAAAGGATCCCTGTCTGTATAATCAAAAAGAAGCTTCTTTCCGTCCCGGAACACCTCGATATGGGCGGTTTTCGGGATTTTTTTCGCTTTCCGGTAATCCCAGATCAGCCGCTCATACGGCTTCTGGTCTGAAGCAAAGGATGGCCTGCTCTTTAAATTCTCTCGAAGATAAAGATCCAGGAGCATTACATCGGAAAGTGCTTCCGACGGGATCTCTTTCTGTTCTCCGGCAAACTCCATAAGGATCTCATAGCGCCTCATCCTGGAATGAGAGATCTCCGAGTATCCTTTTTTCTCATAAAATCTGCCAAGTGCCTCATACATCCGGAAAGGATCGTCAAAATACTTCTCCAGAAATACAAGGGTATTTTTGAACTGCCCACTATTATAATACACTTCCACCATACTTTCCACCATTTTCAGCCTTAAAATCTCCCCGTAGGTCATCCAGGCTGTGGAAAGTACCTCATAGGGTTCCCGATCCTTGTAAAGAATCTGATATTCCCCTGTCATTTCCATCATGTGTGAACCCTTCAGCACCTTCAGAAAACCAAGCTGAAACTGTTCTGGACGCAGTGCGTAAACATCGCAGAAGGACTTGTGGAAGCTGTCGTATCCCTCATAGGGAAGTCCTGCGATCAGATCCAGATGCTGGTGGATATTTCCAAAGCTGTGGATCTGCTCTACAATCCCTTTCAGCTTTTCAAAATCCATGGTTCTCCGAATGGCTTTGATGGTCTGAGGATTGGTGGACTGTACACCAATCTCCAGCTGGATCAGGCCCGGACGCATGGTTTTCATCAGCGCCAGCTCCTCCGCACGGAGAAGATCTGCTGAAATCTCAAAATGAAAATTGGTGATCCCGTTATCATTCTCCGTAATATACCTCCAGATCTCCATGGCATGGTCATGCTTGCAGTTGAAGGTACGATCCACAAATTTGACCTGAGGAACTTTATTATCAATAAAAAACTGCAATTCCTTTTTTACAAGCTCAATATCACGGAACCGAAGCTTCTTATCTATGGAAGAAAGGCAGTAGCTGCAGGAAAAGGGGCATCCCCTGCTGCTCTCATAATAAATAATGCGGTTTTTAAACTCTGTAAGATTGCTGTATGCAAACGGAACTTTACTTAAATCCATCAATTCCCGCCAGCCCGTGTGTACAATATCCCTGCCTTTGTTTTCATCACGAAAAGCCACTCCACGGATCCCGCTCAAAGTTTCCGGTTTTCTTTCTATATAATAACCTGCCAGTTCATGGAAGGTTTCCTCTCCTTCTCCCACCATCACTCCAAAAAACGCAGGATTCTTTTTCAGAAATTCCACCGCATCGTAGGATACCTCCGGGCCTCCTGCCCAAAACTCCACCTGTGGAAGGATTTTCTTAAGATCCGGCACCAGCTCCCTGACAAAAGAAATATTCCAGATATAGCAGGAAAAGCAGACCACATCCGGCTGCTCCAGATAAATATCTTTTAAAATGTCATCCCTGATCTGATTGATCGTATACTCTTTGACCACAACCCTGGAGCTGTATTCTCCGGAACAGGATTTCAGGTTATATACCGCAAGATTGGAATGGATATATTTTGCATTGCATGCTGCAAGTAAGATTTTCAAATTTTATATTCTCCTAACTTCTGTCGGATAATTTCTTTCCCCGGCAGTTTTCATTATTTCTCTGTTGATCCTTTTCGCTTTATGATTATAACGTTCCCGCCACCGGATGTAAATAGAAAAACAGGGGTTACTGTTCACTGGTAATATTCCGCGAGGTGTTTTTTGTGAGCGAAGGTCACAGAAAACCCGAGACATACCGCGCGAATTTATGCGATCAGCATAAATTCTGTGCATCGCGAAGCGTGTTGCTGAGAACGGAGTGAACAGTAACAAACAGGGATTTCCCTCCTGCCGCAAAAATGCCGTTTTTGTTGTATTTCCATCCAAACAGCGTTAAAATGAGTACTATATATTTTTATAAAGGAGTAATCTTTTTATGGATCGAAACAGCTGTCTGAATTATTTTCAGGCGTTTCCCTTCTGGGAACATATGACGGAAGAAGATCGGAATTTTCTTCTTGATAACATTCGCGAGCTTCATTACCCGGCAGGTGCTGCCATACAGTCTGAAGAGCGCCAGTGCCTAGGAACTCTTTTTCTTCTGAATGGAGTTCTCCGTGTTTATCTACTGTCCGCTCAGGGAAAAGAGGCTACCCTGTACCGTTTAAGGGACAGTGACATCTGCACTCTTTCCGCCTCCTGCATGCTTTCTGCCATTACATTTGATGTACAGATCGATGCAGAAACAGACTGTGATCTGCTTCTGCTTCCGGCAGTTCCTTTTTCCCGGCTGATGAAAAACAATATCTATCTGGAAAATTTCATCTACAAACGGACAACTGAACATTTCTCAGATGTGATCGCAGGAATCGAACGGACATTTTTTATGACCCTGACTCAGAGAATCGCAGCCTTTCTTCTGGATGAAGCTGCAGATACCGGTTCCGATGAGCTCGCTCTCACACAGGAAGCCATCGCCCGCTCCATCGGAAGTGCCAGAGAAGCTGTCAGCCGCAGCCTTAAAAAAATGAATAAAGACGGCTCTATCCAGATCTCACGGGGATCGATCCGTATTCTGGATAAAAGACGTCTTTATGAAATGATGAATACTTTTTAATTTGAAGATGTTTTAGGTGCCGGCTGCAGGATCCACCAGAACAGCATCGGCATAATAGTCATTACTGGCCACATATAACGGATCATCCCATTTACAGGAGACACAAGACATATCAGTATATTCAGCACCGGTATGGCAAAGATCAGAAGTTTTTTCCATTGCTTCTTCACCAGAAGATACCCCATCAGCAACAGAGTAAGCCAGGTATACGTTCCTGCACTTAAGATAAGTCCCAGCCCAGGTGCACGCATCCATAATTCATCATAAAGCCTGAATAGATACTGGATCTTTTTTGGGCCCACATAGCTGACATCGATCCCGGATTTTTTCTGATACAGTTTATCTATGTAAAACCGGTACACGCCCTGCTGTCCTCTTCCCATATGGAACGGATCATTATAACTGTAGATATTATTCAATGTCGCCTGGATATATACTCCCGGATGACGACGGAACATGGCAAACCAGGCTTTAAAATAATCTTTCATGTATCCATCCAATTTAGGATCATTATCATCATCTCTGAACCTGAATGTAATTTTCACAGGATCCGACAGTTCCGGATTATACTTCTCGGCAAGAACATCATAATCCAGGATCCTGTTGATCGCTTTCTTCTCACTTGCGGTTACATCATCCGGATATTCTCTCAGATATCGGGCAGTCTGCTGAAACGGTACCGAAAGCATTTCACATCGGGATCCAGGTGCCACGCCAAGGGCAGGTGCTGCCCCCTTTTCTACGCCCAGATAGCAGGCAAAAACACAGACAGCCACAATAAATGCATATTTCCTCGCACCCTTTACCAAGAAGAAAAACAAAAGGATCAAAGAAGGCAGGACCAGATGAATGCCATTATTTCGGGTAAGACAAACACTGATTCCCAGAAGAAATAAATATACTGCCTTTCTCTTGGAAAAGGAATGACAAATATCTATATACACTGCAAAATACAAAGTAATGACTGCCGTATACAATCCGTCTTTGATCACTGCCTGGGCATAGCTTCCAAATATGGGAACAAATGCAAACAGCAGAACAGTACCAAAAAGTATCCATTTTGGAGCCTTCCATCTGTACAGATAGCGGACTACCGCACTGTAACACCAGATTTCCACAGAAGTAAACACAATGACGATCAGAAATACTCCAAAATTATAACACCAGATAGTTTTTCCAAGTGTCAGCAGTCCACCCATGATCATCGACAGGACCCATGGATGATGATTGTCCAGCGGCATAGCTCCCAAAAATACATCCAGCTGCCGAAATCCATCTGCCGGGATCGAACCTGGGAGAAATGCCAGGATAAACGGTGTCCATCCAATGATCATAGATATCTTTGCCAGGCGGAACCACATTACTTCTTCCTCTCTGGCCGGGATACGCCCGCAGGCCTTTCGGAAAAACTCCATCTCAGGAATCCTCCAGAAATAAGTGATTCCCATATCACAGATAATATAAAATCCTATAAAGCATCCGGCTGAGATCAGGATCTGTTTCTTTGCGCCAAACAGAAAATCCCAGCTTCCATTTGTAAAATAAGAAGTTCCAAGAAGCATTCCCGCCGAAAAGATCACTGCCAAAACATGTGCCTGCCAGTTTCTGTATTTCCGGTAGCCCTCCCATCCTTTCACGTATAAAATAAGAAGCAGGATCCATGCAAGCAAGCTCATGCATCCCAATCCATTATAAACATCGCTCATTTTTTTTGCAGAAGTATTTCCATCCATTGGAAGGCCCGTAAAAGAAAAGGCCAGCGCTGTGATCATTGCCGCGATCACAGGCACTGCATTCTTTTTTATTATTTTCTCATCCATATTTTTATTAACCCTTGTCTAAAATTTTCAGTAAACCAACAATGCTCCGGAAACCATTTCGGTTCCCAGAGCTGTATCTGTTTTTTCTGTTTTCTGTTTTGGTTACTGAAGCGCTGCCTCAAGCTCTGTCTTTGATGTCAGTCCCACAAAACGTGCGGTCTCTTTTCCTTCTTTGAATACCAGCAGTGTGGGGATACTCATGATCTTGTACTGCTGTGCCAGTGATGGCTCTTTGTCTACGTCAACCTTGCCAACCTCATATCCGGCTTCTGCAAGCTCTTCCACGACCGGAGCCTGACGTCTGCATGGTCCGCACCAGGTTGCCCAAAAATCTACCAGTACCGGCTTTTCTGCCTTTAATACCTCTGTTTCAAAATTGTCTGTTGTAAAAACTTTTGCCATGATAAAATTCCTCCTTGATCCTGTATTTATTTTTAGTATCAGCTTATGCTTACGCCTTCAGAAGCTTCCGCACATACTGACAGGCGGAAAGTCCTGCCTGGGCACCGTCATGAACAGCTTTTGCCACCTGGAGAAGTCCACCGGTGCAATCACCTGCTGCATACAGTCCCGGAACTGTAGTCTCCATCTCTTCATTGACCCGGATATTTCCTTTTTCATTCAGTTCCGCTCCGATCTGGCGGGCCATCTCCGAGCTTCCGGCTGTACCAAGTGCTACAAAGACTCCCTCTGCCGGCACAAAAGAATCTGCTCCGGTACCTGCTTCCTGCATGGACACATCACTTTTCAGGCGGATGCCGGAAACACGCTCATCCCCTTCGATCGCCTGGATCTTCATGGTGTTAACCGGAAGCGGATTTTCTCTTGAAAATTCCGGTTTCTTTCCATCTGTAAAGATCGTCACACGGGAAGCGGTATGGGAAAGTTCTTCTGCTTCATGAAGAGCAAAATCACTGTTTCCAAGCACTGCCACTTCTTTTCCTCTGTAAAAAAATGCGTCACATACTGCGCAGTAGCTGACACCTTTTCCCTCAAATTCCTTTACTCCCGGAATCCTGGCAGAAGCTCTCCTGCTTCCGGTTGCCAGGATCACACTGCGTGCCTCAAAATCTCCTGCGGTAGTTTTCACCTCAAAAGTATCAAAACCACCCATTCCCACAACCTGGGCATCCAGGATCCGTACTCCAAGTGCTCTTGCCTGGGCAAGACCTCTTTCGAAAAGCTCTCTGCCGGACAGCGGCTGCTCCAGTCCGTAATAGTTCTCGATCTTCTCCGCTTTTTCCAGTGAACCGATCCCTGTATTTATGATAAGCGGATCCATATTTCCTCTTGCCGCATAAAGTGCTGCCGAGATCCCGGCCGGACCTGCTCCTATGATAATGATATTCTCCATTTCAGACACCTGCTTTCTTCTTCGTTTGGATCTGTTCTATAATATACGCTTCGCATTGGTCTGTTTCTGTGATCAGGTCACTTTTCCTTCACAGAAGTCATTATACCACATTCCCCCAAAATTACACCTTTTTTTCAATAGCTTTTATTTGCGTCTGTTTCTCTTCTATGCTATTATTATAACGACTTTAAACCAATTAAATGAATCAAGATGATACCCCCTGCGGGATCATAAATATCTGCTTGACCTGTAAGGAAACGGATTCCTTATATTTATCAATAGATCATGAATCATAAAAAGGAGCCTAATCTCTATGAGAAATTTTGAATATTTTACCCCTACCCGGGTTATTTTCGGAAAAGATACACACCTTAAGATCGGCACTGTTCTAAAAGAGCAGAACTGCAGCAAAGTACTGATCCATTATGGCAGCCACAGTGCAGTAAGCTCCGGTCTGATCGATGAGATCCGATCTTCTCTGGATGAAGCTGGAATTTCCTATGTCACTCTTGGCGGTGTGGTTCCCAATCCCCGTCTCTCCAAGGTACGTGAGGGTATTGAGCTTTGCCGCAAAGAACAGGTTGATTTTCTTTTGGCTGTTGGCGGTGGCAGCGTTATTGATTCCTGCAAGGCCATCGGCTATGGACTTGCCAATCCGGATACAGATGTATGGAACTTTTTTCTCCGCACCGAAACCCCAAAAGCCTGTCTTCCTGTAGGCGTTATCCTGACGATCGCAGCTTCCGGAAGTGAAATGAGCGGATCCTGTGTGATCACCAATGAAGAGGGCTGGCTGAAACGGAGTAGTGCCCGCAACGATCTGTGCCGCCCACGTTTTGCTATTTTAAATCCCCGCCTCACCTATACCCTGCCGCAATATCAGACCGAAAGCGGCTGTGTGGATATCCTGATGCATACTATGGAACGGTACTTTGTAAATATCGAAACCATGGAGATCACCGACAGTATCAGCGAATCTCTGATGCAGACCGTGATCTATAACTCCCGGATCCTGATGAAGGAGACGGATAATTATACTGCACGGGCAGAGATCATGTGGGCCGGCAGTCTTTCCCACAATGGACTTACCGGCTGCGGAACCGGCGGTGGTGACTGGGCCTGTCACCAGCTGGAGCATGAACTGGGCGGCACCTACGATGTGGCTCACGGAGCCGGTCTTGCCGCTTTGTGGGGAAGCTGGGCACGTTACGTTTATGATGCAAATCCGGAACGCTTTGCCCAGTTTGCAGTCAATATCTTTGACATTCCCTGCAGTACCGACTTCAACAAAACTGCTCTTGCCGGCATAGAAGCCATGGAAGATTATTTCCGTTCCATCCAGATGCCTACCAGCCTTCATGAGCTTGGTCTTGATCTTACAGAAAAGGAGATCCATGATCTGGCGTTTAAATGCAGCTTTGAAGACACCCGTACCATCGGTGTGTTCAAACAGCTTAACATGAAAGATATGGAAAAAATCTATCTTGCTGCCAGATAAATCTGTAGCCATAATATTGCAGATGTTTTTTTGAAAATCAGATTTTTCAGAAAAACATCTGCTTTTTTTATTTTTTCCTTGCATTCTCTACATAAATGTGTTAAAGTAACAAAGTACTCGAAAGAGACATGCCCAGATAGCTCAGTTGGTAGAGCAGAGGACTGAAAATCCTCGTGTCGCTGGTTCGATTCCGGCTCTGGGCATTATTTTTTTACTCTGATCGCAGAATAGCCTCTGCTGGTCAGAGTTTTTTTATACAAAAAACTGCTGCAAATCCCTTGTGGAATCTACAGCAGTCTTTTTCTGATCACTGAAGCAAATAAACTTCTGTATAAAACACGCCCTTCTGCTCTGCTTCGGAGTGTGTTGCCACATATACATCAATGCAATTGGTCCGGATCGCTCCTCCGCAGTCCTCTGCAACATAAACCTGTCCATTGATCACTACTTTGGAACCGTATGGGATCTGACTCGGATCCACTGCGATCGTACGGTTGGTAGTGGCCGTTACTCCTGTGGAAGTAATTCCATTCGCCCATGGTCCGCAGCAGATGCTGCACGGACAATAATGCGTGATCCGGAATGTTCCCAGTGGTTTCAGTGTCGCGTCAGAAGATACTGATACCGGCGTTCCGATCTGTACGCCAGCTGCGGTACTTCCGGAACCACCTGTGGAAGTTACACCATCCACCGCATCCGCAAAAACGCCCTCCCCGGAACTCTTGGTAAGGGATCCTGCTTTTGTATTCTTTTCCTGCTCTGCCTTGGCCACTTCCGTAGCCTGATAACCTTCCAGACAGCTGGTCGGAATATAGCCGACGTGATCTGAACCACTGTCATCTGTGTAAACGATCCTGCTCCAGATAGCATCTACCGTACCTGTTCTTTTCAACTCATCATCCTGAAGGACCTCTCCTACAACCTCTCCGTCCTTCTTGCCGGGATAATCCAGGATATCACTGTCCTGTGCCGCTGTAACTGTATCCGTAAATTTATTTACGATCTCCATATCACTGAGCACGCTGTCCGAAACATAACCGATGATCTTGTCCTCACCTTTCTTTTGGAAGGTCACCTTGCTCCAGCCATTGTCACAGACTGCAACTCTTTCAAGTTTCGTTCCCAGGATCACAGAACGCAGCTCTGTACCACTGTCTCCCGGATTGGACCGGATTTCCGTATTTTTCGCTGTAACATAAAGCGTATCACTCTTCGCCAAAACATTTACTGTGTTTCCCGCCCCATCATCGATCTGAAACTGCTGAGGTGTTTTTTTCTCCTTTGTATATGTATCCAGTGTTGCTTCATATCCCAATACCTCTGCTGATACGGATGCAGGGAAAAGCATAGAAGCACATAAAATAACTGCCAGAAGCTTTTTTCGCATGAAATCTTGCCTCCTTTATTCCGGCATTCTACGGTTTGTCCCGACTATCATAGCATATCAGATCATATTTTGCAATTTCACAGGACAGTCTTCAGAAATTTTTAACAAAAAGATCATATTTTTTAACTGGTCAAATCTATCCGTAACGGATACAATACTTATATGAATATAAAACACAAGAAACCAACCCTTACTAAAAAACAGCGCCACAAACTCCGTGTACAGCAGGTGCGAAGGCAGAAGATCTTTCTGACATGTCTTTTTCTGCTGATCGTGGGCTGTATCCTTCTGCGTTTTTCCAAATTTTCCGGCAGGCAGGAGGAAGCCCATCAGATCAATGCAGCCTGTGAAGCTTATCGCGATGAGGTCTCCAGCGAAGCAGCACAATATGATATGTCCAAGTATGTAGACCTGATCCTGGCTGTGATGATGCAGGAAAGCTCCGGACAGGGTACCGATCCCATGCAGTCCTCAGAAGGAGCCTACAACACCAGATATCCTCAGCAGCCCAATGGTATCACAGATCCTTCTTACTCTATTTCCTGTGGCATCCAGGAGCTGAAATATGCTCTGGATAAAGCCGGCTGTACCGGTCCGACTGATCTTTCCAAGATCCGTCTGGCTCTGCAGGCATACAATTTCGGAGCCGATTCCTATTTTGCTTATCTGGAAGAAAACGGTCAAACTGTGTGGACGGCCCAAAGTGCTCAGGCCTTTGCTCAGATGGCAAGCGGCGGCACACAACGTGATGAAGATGATCCCCTTCATGATCCTGCCGGTCCATGGGACTATGGTGACCAATACTATCCGGATCATGTTTTGCGCTATTACCACTTAGACAATAACTCATAAACCAGCGAAATATTGTCATATACAAGTTCTATTTCAGATGTCTGGAATAAACTTTATATGTTGTATATAATTTCAAAAAAATTCCAAAAAACATTTGACAGAATATAAAATCTATGCTAATATATGTCTTGTCGCTGAGGGAAATATGTGAAGCGATAAGGCATATGCGATAGTGGCGTAGTTGGTAACGCGCGACCTTGCCAAGGTCGAGACCGCGGGTTCGAGCCCCGTCTATCGCTCTTCAGAACTCTGAGTTTTTCAGAGTTCTTTTTTCATTTTTAAAACTATCCTTTTTCGATCAAAAAGTCCCGAGTCTGATCTCTTTTTTCCAGAAATTCAGATTCGGGACTTTATATTTTTTATCTTTTATTTCAGCTGCATATCATGGCCAAGGCATGCATCTTTTAGTGATGGAAAAGGCGGATTCCTGTAAATGCCATCACCATTCCATACTTATTACATGTATCGATAACTGCGTCATCACGTACAGATCCACCCGGCTCTGCAATATATTTTACACCGCTCTTATATGCGCGCTCGATATTATCACTGAACGGGAAGAATGCATCGGATCCCAGTGTCACGCCGGTAAGACCATCCAGCCATGCTCTCTTCTCTTCTTTTGTGAACACTTCCGGCTTCTCTGTGAATGTCTTTTCCCATGCACCATCTGCAAGGACATCCATATATTCCTCACCAATGTAAACATCAATGGCATTATCTCTCTCCGCACGTGTGATCGTGTCTTTAAACGGAAGCTCCAGTACCTTCGGGCACTGACGGAGGTACCAGTTATCTGCTTTCTGGCCTGCAAGGCGTGTACAATGTACACGGGACTGCTGTCCTGCACCAACGCCGATAGCCTGTCCATCCTTAACAAAGCATACGGAATTGGACTGTGTATATTTCAGGATGATCAGAGAAACCTTCATATCTCTCTTGGCTTCTTCCGTAAGCTCTTTATTCTCTGTTACAATATTGGAGATCAGCGCATCATCAATTGCCAGCTCCTGGCGGCCCTGCTCAAAGGTGACTCCAAATACCTGTTTGTGCTCCAAAGGTTCCGGTACATAGTTTTCATCGATCTGGATCACATTGTAATTGCCTTTTTTCTTCTGCTTCAGAATTTCAAGAGCCTCCTCTGTATATCCTGGTGCGATCACACCATCAGAAACCTCTCTCTTGATCAGCATTGCGGTATCTTTGTCGCAGACATCAGAAAGAGAAATAAAATCACCAAATGATGACATACGATCTGCACCTCTTGCTCTTGCATACGCACATGCAAGCGGGGAAAAATTCTTCCAGTCCATATCATCTACCCAGTAGATCTTTGCCAGTGTCTCATTCAGCGGAAGTCCGATGGAAGCACCTGCCGGAGATACATGCTTAAATGAAGTTGCTGCCGGAAGTCCGGTTGCTTTCTTAAGGTCACGTACCAGCTGCCAGCCATTAAAGGCATCCAGGAAGTTGATGTATCCTGGTCTTCCGGAGAGTACCTGGATCGGAAGCTCACTTCCATCTGCCATATAGATCTTTGATGGTTTCTGATTTGGGTTACATCCGTATTTTAACTGTAATTCTTTCATGAAAAAGCTCCTCCGTTCTCTGTGATATCCCTATTTTCTTATTTATTCTTGTTTACGATCCTGGATTCATATTTTCCTGTCTCAATGTCAATAAAACGAACAAAGAGAGAAACTTTATTATCCTGGTTCAGGCTCTTCCAGAGGAGATCCGTAAACTCATCAATATCGCTTGGGATCTCTACCAGCTTCGGCTCTCCCTCGAAACTTGGAAGTGGATTTCCATCGCATTTATAAGTATGGATAAAACGTCCCTGTCCTGCCGCCGCATTCTCATAGGCGAATGTATAACGAAGACAGGAATCCGGATTTCCGTTATTGCTCTTTAAAATAGACATCGCATAATTGAATTTACCGTCTTCAACATGAAGAACACCTGAAATACGAGGTGTATAGTTCGGCGCATCCGGCTCAAACTCTCTGCTGCGGAGAGACTGTTCAAAGGTGAGCTGTCTGTCCATTCCCTCATAGATCGTATCTGTCTGATCACCGTTTGTTACGATGGTCTTATTTCCAAGGACACGTACCGGTGCATAAATGATCAGGCTCGGGTCTGTAAGCTTGGATGGATCAAAAGCCTGTGTACGGATTCCTTCCCCATCCTCAACAAAAATACGGTTTCTGCTGTTCTCGCTTCTTCCCATAATAAAATATGCAGTAACTGCATGTTTCCCGTCAGCGGAACGTCCGATCACAATTCCTCTTCCCGGATAGGAATTTTCTTTCAGTTCTTTTTCAAGTGAAAATGTCGTCATTTTTCACAGTCCTCCTTGTCTAATGTAAGGCCCGGGGCTTATCCCAGGATATGAACGGTAACAAAAAACCGCCTGGACACCCCTTATCAGGCTGCCCAGGCGGTCGGCTTCTCACTTCACTGCACTCCCTGTAGGTAATCCTACTTTCCGCCAGTCATGCAGCTTCTGCTGTTATACTACAATACTTCTTCTTAATTTTCAAGCCCCTATTTTCAGAAATTATTTTTCCAGACTTCTTGTTGCTCACAAAATAAACAATAACACTTTATTTCCCCTGTAATGCATAATCTGTCTGGATCTGTGCTGCAATGTCTGATTTCATCTGGATCCATGCATCGGGATTTTCCACGTAATACTTCGGACAGTCTTTACCTGTGACATCATAATGACGGATCACCTGATCCGAAGTCAGTCCAAAGCGTGTACAAAGCCACGCTGTCAGCTTTACCGCCGAATCATAGGTTGCTGTATTAAACTGCCCTGTTTCATCCGGATGGCAGCATTCAATGGATATGGTATCTACATTTCTGGAATTTGTGGCATAGGATATTTCCGAAGTGGGAATACATTGTACCACTTCTCCCTCCAACCCTATCACAAAATGACTGCTGACTTTGTTGTCCTGCGTTGTCGCAAGATTTTCAAAATAATTCCGGTTGGATACGGCAGTAGATCCCGGATTGGCCGTATAATGAATGGCTATATAATTTACCTGTTCCATAGAAATCTGTGGTCTGGAATAGGAATTCGGTGTCAGAAGCTCCACATCAATAAAAGGTGCTCCTTCTGCCTGCCATTGTTCCGGTCCGCCATTTCCGCTGGCATTCCCGGATATTTCTTCCTGTCCGGACTGAGTTTCACTCTGTTCCATGCGCATCTCAAAAAATGCGTATCCTAACGCACACGCAGCAAAAGCAACGATCACAATGATACATATCAGCACAATCCTCTGCAGGATCTTGATCGGGTTCTTTTTTCTCAAAGACTTCTTTTTTCTTCTGGAAGACCCGGAGGAAGTTTTCTTTACGGAAACAGGCCGCCCGCTATGGGACGGCCTGGGTGACTTTTTACCGGTCTTACCTTTTTTTCCTTTATTATTCATCTACACTGTAGTTTGGAGCCTCTTTTGTGATGTGGATGTCATGTGGATGTGACTCTTTAAGAGATGCAGCTGAAATCTTGATGAATCTGCCTGTTGTCTTAAGCTTCTCAATATTTTCTGCTCCACAGTAACCCATACCGGATCTTAAACCACCGATCAGCTGGAATACGGTATCCTCAACATGTCCTTTATACGCAACACGACCCTCAACACCCTCCGGCACAAGCTTCTTTGCATTCTCCTGGAAATAACGATCCTTGCTGCCATTCTCCATAGCTGCGATAGATCCCATTCCACGATATACTTTATATTTTCTTCCCTGATAAAGCTCGAATGTTCCCGGGCTCTCGTCGCATCCTGCGAACATGCTTCCCATCATGCAGACATTGGCACCTGCTGCGATGGCCTTGGTGATATCTCCGGAATATTTGATACCGCCGTCTGCAATGATCGGGATTCCGTAGCTGTTAGCCACTTCATAACAATCCATAACTGCAGTAACCTGCGGAACACCAATACCTGCAACAACACGTGTTGTACAGATAGATCCCGGTCCGATACCAACTTTGACTGCATCTACTCCAGCCTCGATCAGAGCCTTGGTAGCTTCACCTGTTGCAACATTACCTGCGATTACCTGAAGCTCCGGATATGTTGCCTTGATCTCGCGGACTGCTTTTAAAATGTTTTCTGAATGACCATGTGCAGAATCAATTACGATCACATCTACATTAGCCTTCACAAGCGCATCAACACGTGCAAGCACATTTGCTGTGATGCCAACCGCAGCACCACAGAGAAGTCTTCCCTGTGCATCCTTGGCTGCAAGCGGATACTTGATCTGTTTCTCGATATCCTTGATGGTAATGAGTCCTTTTAAATTAAAGTCATCATCTACAATGGGTAATTTCTCCTTACGGGATTTCGCAAGGATCTTCTTGGCATCCTCAAGTGTGATTCCTTCCTTAGCTGTGATCAGTCCTTCTGAAGTCATGCACTCCTTGATCTTTCTGCTGAAATCTGTCTCAAATTTAAGATCACGGTTTGTGATAATACCTACCAGTTTTCTGCCTTCTGTGATCGGAACACCTGAAATACGGTATTTCGCCATCAAGTCATTGGCATCCTTCAGTGTATGCTCTGCTGAAAGATAAAATGGATCAGTGATAACACCGTTCTCAGAACGTTTAACTTTGTCAACCTCTTCTGCCTGTGCCTCAATGGACATATTCTTGTGAATGATACCGATACCACCCTGTCTGGCCATAGCAATTGCCATTCTGTGCTCTGTAACTGTGTCCATTCCCGCACTCATCATGGGGATATTCAGCTTTACTTTCTTGGTTAAATACGTTGAAACATCAACCTGATTCGGAATTACTTTAGAATAAGCCGGAACCAGCAGGACATCATCAAACGTAATGCCGTCACCAATAATAGTACCCATTGCATTTCCTCCCTTTGTGTAAGATATTTTAAATTTGTGAACTAGTGTAACAAAAAACAAGATTCATGTCAATCCAAAAAAACTTTACTCGGTGCAGAATTTTTCATGGTATTGGCAAGTTCATCATCCAGCTCCAGGATCACCTTGCAGGTTTCTCCGCTGTCTCTTACGATCATGGCATAGCGCTTATGATCCTCAATACCTGAGGAAAAGTCTACGGTTTTCATCTTCTGATTTCCGTTGTAATAATCCATTCTGTGGGATTTCAGAGGTGCCACAAGATCAGCCTCCGCAAGCTGAAGTGATTTTACTCTTTTCCTCTTTGACTTGGACATGATCATATCAATATCCAGTTCCCCGTTAACAAACAGATATTCATATTCCAGGTCTGTTTTCGGAATTACAAAATAGCATGCAACACCAAGAGCGATAGCCGGAACCAGAAGAAGTGCATTCAGCACCAGACCTCCCAGAACCATGATCACGGTCAGTGCAATAAGACCGTATTTTATAGCAAGATCCTTCCCTGTCTGTTTCTTCTTTACCAGAAGTTCTGAATATAAGTCACTCATTTGCTTCTTCCTTTCGTAATTTACTGATTTCTTTTGATTATAACACAAAAAGAGAGCCGCGTCCATGACGCAGGCCCTCTCATTTTGTAAATTATTTACCTGCCTGCTTGAAATTACATCATTCCCATTCCCGGGTTTGGTGCCGGAGCAGGAGTATCCTCTTTGATCGTAGAAACTACAGCCTCTGTTGTAAGAAGTGTAGATGCAACACTTGTTGCGTTCTGAAGTGCACTTCTTGTAACCTTTGCAGGATCAAGGATTCCATTTTCAACCATGTTTACATATTTCTCATTCAGAGCATCAAAGCCTGTACCTACCTCAGACTCTCTTACCTTGTTGATGATAACAGCGCCTTCCAGTCCTGCGTTTGCAGCAATGTGGAACAACGGAGCCTCAAGGGCTTTCAGGATCACATAAGCACCTGTCTTCTCATCTCCCTCAAGTGTTGTTGCAAGCTTTGCAACCTCTTTGGAAGCATGGATGTAAGCAGATCCGCCGCCTGCGATGATACCTTCCTCAACAGCTGCTCTTGTTGCTGCAAGAGCATCCTCAAGACGAAGCTTTGCTTCTTTCATCTCTGTCTCAGTAGCAGCACCTACACGGATAACAGCTACGCCGCCTGCCAGTTTTGCAAGTCTTTCCTGAAGTTTTTCTTTATCAAACTCGGATTTTGTCTCCTCGATCTGCGCACGGATCTGAGCAACACGTTTTGCGATGGCATCTTTATCGCCAAGACCGTCAACGATAACTGTATTCTCTTTCGCAACCTTAACGGATTTTGCACGTCCGAGCTGCTCCATTTTAGCTTCCTTCAGATCAAGACCGAGCTCGTCAGAGATCACCTGTCCACCTGTCAGGATCGCAATATCCTGAAGCATCTCTTTTCTTCTGTCTCCATAGCCAGGTGCTTTAACAGCTACTACCTGGAAGGTTCCTCTCAGTTTGTTAACGATCAGGGTTGTGAGAGCCTCACCCTCAACATCTTCTGCAATGATGAGAAGCTTTGCACCAGCCTGAACAACCTGCTCAAGAAGCGGAAGGATCTCCTGGATGTTGCTGATCTTCTTATCTGTGATCAGAATATACGGATCATCAAGAGTTGCCTCCATCTTCTCCATATCTGTAGACATGTATGCGGAAATATATCCACGGTCAAACTGCATACCTTCAACAAGGTCAAGCTCTGTATGCATGGTCTTGGACTCCTCAACAGTGATAACACCATCCTTGGAAACCTTCTCCATAGCGTCTGCAACCAGCTGTCCAACCTGCTCATCACTTGCAGAGATTGCGGCTACATTAGCGATCTGAGCTTTTCCGTTGATTGCCTGGCTCATGTTCTTGATTGCTTCTACTGCAACATCTGTTGCTTTTTTCATTCCTTTTCTGAGGATGATCGGGTTCGCTCCTGCTGCCAGGTTCTTCATTCCCTCATGTACCATTGCCTGTGCAAGTACGGTTGCTGTTGTAGTACCATCACCAGCTACATCGTTTGTCTTGGATGCAACCTCTTTGATGATCTGAGCACCCATATTCTCGAATCCGTCCTCAAGCTCGATCTCTTTTGCAATGGAAACACCATCGTTTGTGATAAGCGGAGCACCGAAAGATTTGTCAAGTACTACATTTCTTCCTTTCGGTCCAAGTGTTACTCTTACTGTATCTGCAAGTTTATTTACACCAGCTTCAAGTGCTGCTCTTGCTTCTGCGCCATATTTGATCTCTTTTGCCATGATAAAATGACCTCCTATTTATATTGATATACGATAAGATGTTTATATTATTTAATGATTGCCAGGATATCTTCCTGCTTTACAATAATATAATCCGTTCCATCCATCTTTACTTCTGTTCCTGCATATTTGGAATAGATAACAGTATTTCCGACTTCTACTTCCATTTTTACTTCTTTCCCGTTTACAACTCCGCCAGGTCCAACTGCAATAACCTCTGCCTGCTGTGGTTTCTCCTGTGCCTGTCCCGGAAGCACGATTCCGGATGCTGTTGTCTCTTCTGCTTCAACCTGTTTTAATACTACTCTGTCGCCTAAAGGTACTAACTTCATGATCTATGTTCCTCCTTTATAAGTTCCATCTTCGCCTGCTAGCACTCACTTTATACGAGTGCTAATCACTATGGCTATATTAGTGAATTTCACATATTTTCGCAACCCTTTTAAGATATGGTTTTTCTGTATTATTCTGGTTTTATCTCTTTTATACTCTTGTTTTCTCTTGTTTTCTTAATTTCATTATTTATTTTGATTTTATGAAACAGACAAAAAAGAGACTCCCACGCTAGCGGGAAGTCTCTTTTGTCACGTTCTTTATCTTATATCAAGCATCTGACAGTGCTGATCACATTATGCCTTCTTGCTTCTCTGTGCTTTTATTTCCTCAAGCTCATCAAAGATCACTTCATTAAGAACTTTAATGTAAGTTCCCTTCATACCGGATGAACGGGATTCGATCACACCTGCACTCTCGAATTTACGCAGTGCATTTACGATCACGGATCTGGTGATACCTACACGGTCAGCGATCTTGCTGGCAACCAAGATACCCTCATCCCCATCCAGCTCATCAAAAATATGGATGATCGCCTCAAGTTCTGAGAAGGACAGTGTACTGAATGCTGATTTAACGATCTGCTGTTTTCTGTCTTCTTCTGCGTTCTCGTCATGAACCGCACGCATCATTTCCAGGCCAACAACTGTTGTACCATACTCGCTGACGATAATATCCTCAATATCATAGGGATGATCATTGCGATACATGAATAACGTTCCCAGTCTCTCACCTGCAATATCGATCGGATTCACGATTCCCTGATAATTTCCGGGTACATGCTCAAAGCCAAGTGTCTGGAGATTGACATTCTCCTTTGTGGAAAGAACACCAAGAAATCTCTCATTCAATAACGGGTCGATATGTCCGCCGATCTTGTCATCGATCAGCTCTGTGATCTCATCCACACCCGGGCAGATACTGACTCCCAGAACCTTACCTTTCTTACTGAGTACCAGGATATTGGAACTTAAGGTTTCCATGAGCACCTGGCAAATGTCGTTAAACACTACCTTGCTTGAGCTGCTGTTATGCAGAAGCTTATTGATTTTTCTAGTTTTATCTAGCAACTGAACGCTCATTTTTCCTCCTTTCACTTTCGTACCTTGAAAGAAATCGTTTTTCTAGTCTAATATTACACGTTATTCTGGAAATTTACAAGACTTTTTTATATTTTTTTATTTTTAACGGGATTTTCTGAAAATTGGTGGAAAAGCATTTATTCAATCAATCTTCATCTTTTGGTTTTTGTTCCACATATCCGCAGGTTTCCTGGCTGCAAACCAGCTTATTTCCCTTTTCGAGCATATAATTACCACATTTCGGACATTTCTTTGCAGAAGGTTTCTGCCAGGACATAAAATCACATTCCGGATTATTCTCACATCCGTAATATTTTCTGCCTTTTTTCGTTTTTTTCATGACAATTTCGCCGCCGCACTTCGGACATGCAACACCGATCTTCTCATAATATGGTTTTGTATTACGGCAGTCCGGAAATCCGGGGCATGCAAGAAATCTTCCATGAGGACCGTACTTGATCACCATGTTGCGGCCACAGTTGTCACAGATCACATCCGTAACCTCATCCTGTATATCAACTTTCTCAAGCTCTTTCTCAGCCTCATCCACATCATGCTTCAGATCCGGATAGAAGTTACGTACAACCGTTTTCCACTGTACGGTACCTGCTTCCACGCAGTCCAAAAGCCCCTCCATAGTTGCTGTAAAGTTTACATCCACAATACTTGGAAAAGCCTGTTTCATAATATTATTAACAACCTCTCCAAGCTCTGTGACGTAAAGATTTTTCTGTTCCTTGGATACATAGCGTCTGCTGATGATCGTTGTGATGGTCGGCGCATACGTACTCGGACGTCCGATTCCAAGCTCTTCCATAGTCTTTACAAGTGAAGCCTCTGTGTAATGTGCCGGCGGCTGTGTAAAATGCTGCTCCGGCTTCAATTCTTTCAGCTTCAGCTCCATCCCCTTTTCCAGACTTTGACTTAAAACATTGCCCTTTTTGTCATCGCCTTCTTCTGTGTACACAGACATAAAGCCATCAAAGGCAACCTTGGATGCTGCAACCGTGAACACATACTCACCTGCTCCGATCTTGACAGACGTGGTCTCATAACGTGCCGGTGCCATTCTGCTCGCCGCAAAACGTCTCCAGATCAGCTGATATAAACGGAACTGATCCCTGGTCAGGGATTCCTTCACCAGAACTGGTGTCCTCGCAATATCTGTAGGACGGATCGCCTCATGAGCATCCTGTATCTTCTGTCCGTTTTTGATCGCCTTCTCTGTCTGAGAAACATAATCCAAACCATACTGCTCAGAAATATAAGTTCTTGCTGCTGCATCTGCTTCCTCTGAAATTCGAGTAGAATCTGTACGCAGATAGGAGATCAGACCTACCGTACCACTGCCTTTTACATCCACACCTTCATATAGCTGCTGTGCCAGGCGCATAGTCTTCTGCGTAGAAAAATTCAGTGTCTTGGCAGCTTCCTGCTGCAGAGTACTTGTGGTAAACGGAAGGGGAGCGTTTTTGATCCTCTCACCTTTTTTTACTTCTGTGATCTCATATTTACAGTCTTCCAGACTTTTCAGAATCTCATCCATTTCCTGACGGTTTCTGATCGGAAGTTTTTTATCTGTTCCATAGAACTTGGCTGTCAACGGTTTCTTCTCACCCTTTACCTGAAATTCACCCTCCAGGCTCCAGTATTCTTCAGGAATGAATGCATTGATCTCATCTTCTCTGTCACAGATGATACGCAGTGCCACAGACTGTACACGGCCTGCACTTAAGCCTCTTTTTACCTTGGCCCAGAGCAGCGGACTGATGGTATAACCTACCATACGATCCAGCATACGCCTGGCCTGCTGTGCATCTACCAGATTCATGTCCAGTTCCCTGGCCTGCTTGATGGACGCCTTAACTGCTGTTTTTGTTACTTCATTAAATGTGATCCTGTGCATCTTTGCAGTATCTGTCTTCAAAGCCTGCATCAGATGCCAGGAAATTGCTTCTCCCTCACGGTCAGGGTCAGTTGCAAGATAGATCTTATCTGCTTTTTTTGCTTCTTTACGAAGTTTTGCAAGAAGCTCACCTTTTCCTCGTATTGTGATATACTTCGGTTCAAAATCATTGTCCACGTCAATACCAAACTGGCTCTTGGGAAAATCCCTCACATGACCGTTGGACGCTTCTACTGTATAATTTGCCCCCAGAAATTTCTTTACTGTCTTCATTTTAGCAGGTGACTCTACTATCACCAGATTTTTGGCCATTTTACCTCTCCTAATCTCATTCTGCCTTCCTGTCCGGCTTAAAAACTCCTGCTAAATCTCCGGGCAAAAAAGCATTTATTCAAGTCTGATATAATACTGTCTCCCGGTTTCCTTCACAAGCCCCATCAAAATAAGCTGTCCCAGGATCCCGGCTGTTTTTCCCGGTGAAAAACCGGTTTTTCTGATAATATGATCCAGATTTTTTGGTCGTAAATCGAGACAACTATACACCAAATCCAAATCCGTTGCAAGTCCTAACTTGCTTTTTTCAGACAAATTTGTCTTTTTTTTCACAGATAATCCCCACTCATCCAGAAGTATTTCCGGAGAGTATGCAATTCCTGCTCCGTCGTAGATCAGCTTGTGACAGCCTCTGCTCAGCGCATCATTTACTGCTCCCGGAATGGCGTATACCATCTTCCCCTGTTCCAGTGCACAGGCAGCTGTGATCAGTGATCCGCTCTTTTCTTTTGCTTCCACCACAAGCACCAGATCTGCCAGTCCGCTGATGATCCGGTTCCTTGCCGGAAAATAATATGCCCTGCCTTTGGTACCTGGTTCATATTCGCTGATGATCCCTCCGTTTTTTTCGGGGATCCTCCGGTAAATACCTCTGCTGGATGAAGGATAACAGATGTCCACACCATTTCCCAGCACGGCAAAGGTCGGGGTACCACCTTCCAGAGCACCCTTGTGGCCCTCAGCATCAATGCCGGCCGCCATACCGCTGATCACCTGTACACCATGTTCGCTTAAGAATTTTCCGTAATTAAAGGCCTGTATCCGTCCGTAAGGACTGCACAGCCTTGCTCCCACGATTGCCGCTGTAGGTTTGGCATCATCCGGAAAGCTTCCAATGTAATATAATTGTTTTGGCATACCGGGAAGTTCCTTAAGTCTTGCCGGATAAACACTACTGTCCTTCCGGGCACACTGGATCCTTGTTTGCTGTATTTCTTCCATATAAAATACCTTCCTTTTTTCTGTTTTATGACCAGTATTTCTTGTCATATGCCCGGTAAGCCAACGCCTCGCAGATATGTTCTTCCTTTATCTTTTCGGAAGATTCCATATCCGCGATGGTCCTGGCCGTTTTCAGGATCTTATGATATGCTCTGGTACTGAATTGAAACTGCTCATATGCCTGCTCCAGAAGTTTGTCTGCCCCTCCCGTCATTACACAGTATTTCTCCAGTTTTCTTCCGTCAAGCTCCCCATTGAAGCAAAATTTTTCCTTTTTGTAACGTTCTCTCTGGATCTCCTGTACTGCTTCCACTCTCTTTCTTATTTGCGCAGAGGATTCCCCTGCAATTTTCTTTTTCATTTTTGAAAAACTCACTGCCGGAACTTCTGTGCAGATATCAATACGCTCCAGGAGAGGCTGGCTGATCTTTCCAAGATAATGCGTGATCTCCCCTGATGTACAGCGACATCTGTTCATATCCGGGTAAAATCCGCAGGGACAGGGATTCATCGCTGCCGCCAGCATAAAACTGGCCGGAAAAATATAAGTTCCGGCAGCTCTGGACAGATGGATCTCCTTATCTTCCAGCGGCTGACGCAGGATCTCCAGGCTTTTTCTGGAAAATTCCGGCATCTCATCCAGAAAAAGAACACCTCTGTGTGCAAGAGTGATCTCCCCCGGCCCCGGTATCCTGCCGCCACCTGCCAAAGCCTGAGGGGAACTTGTATGATGCGGACTTCGAAAAGGCCTCTGCCGGATCAGCGGATCTTTTTCCGTGAGAAGTCCTGCCACACTGTATACCTTGGTAATCTCCAGGCTTTCCTCAAATGTCATCTCCGGCATAATGGTCGGCAGACGTCTTGCCAGCATGGTCTTTCCGGATCCTGGCGGTCCGATAAAAAGAATATTATGAAAACCGCTCACTGCGATCTCTGCCGCCCGCCTGGCTCCTTCCTGCCCGCAGATGTCCGCAAAATCAACCTTTGGTATTTCCGGTTTGTTTTCTGTTTTTTCTTTTTCCTGATACGCAGCTGTATAAGTGTTTGGGTCTCTCAGACACCGGATCATGTCATTCAGACTTTTTACTCCAAACACCGGCATATCCTTCACCAGATTCCCCTCCCGGATGTTTTCCTCCGGAATAACGCAAAAGCGTAAGCCCAGCTCTCTTGCGCGGATCACCCGAGGCAAAACTCCGGCAACCCCATGGATCTCTCCATTCAGACTGATCTCTCCTACGATCATAACTCCTTCCAGAAGATCCGGTTCCAGAATTCCGGCAGCCGCAAGTACTGCAGCCGCCACAGGCAGATCAAAACCGGCTCCTTCCTTTTTCATATCGGCAGGTGCAAAATTTACAGTTACTTTTTTTGGTGGCAGACAAAGCCGGTTGTTCTTAAATGCAGTCCGGACTCTTTCCTGGGCCTCTCTCACCTGGGCAGAGGGAAATCCTACCATAGCAAAAGAAGGCAGACCATCACTGACATCTGCCTCAACCTGGATCTCACGTACTTCCATTCCGTAGATCGCTGCTGATAAAACACTCGCAAACAAATACATTCCTTTCTGCGAAAAAAACGGATCCCGATCTTCCATCTTTTCGTCTTTTCAGGTCAGGCGGATATTCGAAATCCGCATTGGTTAAAAACAAGGGAATTTTCAGATAGACATTTTCTGAATTTTAGAAGATAATAAATTTAGTATAGTCCATTTTGCTCTCTTTTGCAAGGGTGCATTTCGTTCTGTTTTATACTTTCAATAGAAAGAAGAGGTGAGCACAATGAAATTTCAGCGTATTCAGGATTTACGTACAGACGCGGATCTGTCCCAGAGAGAATTAAGTGAGATTCTTCATATCAGTCAGCGTTCTTATTCCCATTATGAAACGGGATCCCGTAATATTCCTATCGAAATGCTTATCCGGCTGGCAAATTATTACGACACCAGCATCGATTATCTCGTCGGCCGCACAGACCGCAAAAAAATGATCAAATAAAGAGATCCCCGGAAATGTGGAACAGTTTCGGGAATTCCTGTATCGGGATTCCCTGATTGCCAAAATCCGGGGATTCTTTATTTTACCGTGTTTTATTTTTTTTGATCATTCCGTATAATAGGTTTCTTCTTCTCCGTGGGGAATCTCATATTCTTCTGTATTCTCATCAGAAGAATCTTCACTGCTTTCGCTGTAGGATTCCTGTTCATAGGAATTTTCGTTGCTTTCATTATAGGAAGCATCTTCTTCGGAATTTTCGGATACTTCCAGGGATGGCTCCTGCCGGGTCATAATAGACTCTGTTTTCGGATAGGTCAGAGATCCATCTCCCCGTTCATATGTTTTTACCTTCACATAAAGCTCACCACTTTTATCGAAAACAAACTCTCCTTTTGCCTTATTCCCTTCGGAATCCTTAAAACGGAACTGTGTGGCATTTCCTGCTACCTCTGCAGTCACATCTGCTTCTGCGGTCATGGAAGGATCTTTTCCATTCACTCTCTTATAGGTAAAGGAAACAGATTTCAGACTGATATCATAAATATCGATCGTTGTCAGCCCGTCTTCGCTGTACCAGATCCCTTGATAATTTTCCGGTTCAAATGCCGGAAGGATTGTCGGGACCGGTGTCAATGACGGTGTCGGTGTCGCTGTCGGAACCGGTGTTGCTGTTGCTGCCGGAGTTGCTGTCACCTCCGGAATACTGTCCAATGCAGCCAATGCGGCCTCTCTTCGTTGTTCTTTTTCCACCTTATCCCTGTGGGAAACATACAGCATCCCTCCAAGTCCTGCCAGAATAAACAGAATGATCAACAGGATCAGAACTGCTCTCAGCCGTTTTTTTCTTCTTTTGTTTTTTCTCATCTGCATTACCTCTGTTTACTATAGCATACAGGAAACCCTTCTTGTATTTCTCAATTCTGCTTATTTTTTCTCTTTGATGATACCTTTTCTGTAAGCTTCCAGAAGCTGGATCAGCTCACTGATCCTTTCCTTCAGAGCAGTTCCGGTATCGGTATCACCGACCAGTGTACGTTTGTTATTGTAGTGAACCGCCACCCTGTTGGAAACAATATCCTGCTCCTTGGCTACCGCTTCTTCCGCAGAAGTAAAAGGCTCATGAGCAGACAGGATCAGCCCGTAGGAGTTATAAACCAGTGTATAACCGGCAATCCCCGTAACCTTCTGATATGGTCTGGAAAAACCGCCGTCGATCACAAGAACTTTGCCATTGCATTTTACAGGACTCTCTCCCTCACTCTGGTGAACCGGCACATGCCCGTTGATGATGTGACCTTTTTCCGGATCCAGTTCGAATTCACGGAGCAGATCATCTACAACCTCCTCATTTTCCAGAAGATGATAGTAGGCATTTTTAGTTTCTTTATGTGTTTCCTTATCTTTAATAAAATAACGTTCAAAGGTGGTCATCTTGTCTTTTCCGAACAGCGGTGAATTCGGAGCTGCCCAGATATACCACATAATATCCCTGCCTTTACGCTTTTCATCCTCATTTACAGAGAAAAACGCCCGGCGCACATAAGTCTCAAGAACATCGTACAATTCTTTTCCTTTGTAGGTTTTTCCATAAATCTGGACTTCTTTCAGACTTCCATCCTCATTAAGTGGAATACTTCCATGGAACAGAAGATTTCCATTATAAGTTTTATAAAGGCCTCCCTTGTCCAGAAGAAGCCGGACATGATTCTGCAGTTTCTCGCAGTTTCGGAACGCGGAATCCAAGCGTTCCATTACATCCTTTTCCTCTGTAGTAAGTTCATATGGCTTTTTCCAGTCAATAGTAGGAAAATATGTATCGGTCAGCGGATATTCTTTTCCGTCCGGAAGTGTGATCATTCCCTTTTTCGGATCGATCCTATGAAGCAAACAACGCTTTTCCATATGGAATTCTTTGTGCCGGCGGATCAGCTGCCCCTCCAGCTTAAACTGGATAATGGCAATAGCCTTGTGCATTTTCCGTCCAAGCTCTTCTTCCAGAATACTATAGTTATTGGCATCTCCCTTCATCTCAAAAGCAGTACATGGATCATCCTTATAAGCCTCCATTGCAAAGGTTGCCAGAGGCATGAGATTGATCCCATATCCATCCTCAAGAATATCCATATTTCGGTAACGTATGCTGTTCCGGATCACCGTTGCAATGCAGGCTTTCTGTCCTGTAGCAGCTCCCATCCAGACCACATCATGATTTCCCCACTGGATATCCAGCGAATGATATTTCATCAAACGATCCATGATGAAATGCGGGCCCGGACCTCTGTCATAAATATCTCCCAGCACATGAAGATGATCCACAACAAGACGCTGGATCAGTTCTGCCAGGGCAATGATAAAATTCTCTGCCCGGCCGATCTCAATGATCGTATTGACGATGGCATCGTAATATGCTTCTTTGTCCAGAACTTCCGCTTTCTCTGTGATCAGCTCCTCGATCACATATGCATAGTCTGCAGGAAGTGCCTTACGGACCTTGGAACGGGTATATTTGGATGCCGTTGTCTTGCATACTTCGATCAGACGATAAAGTGTGATCTTGTACCAGTTCTCCATGTCTTCTTCCTGTTTTTTTACAACCTCCATCTTTTCCTTCGGATAATAGATCAGTGTGGCAAGAGAACGTTTGTCGCTGTTGCTTAAGGTATGTCCGAATACATCATCGATCTTTTTTCGTACAGCCCCTGATCCATTCCGAAGAACATGGGAAAACGCATCGTATTCTCCATGAATGTCCGACATGAAATGCTCGGTACCTTTCGGAAGGTTTAATATAGACTGCAGATTGATGATCTCTGTTGAAGCCTTTGCTATAGTAGGATACAGCTCCGCAAGTCGCTGCAGGTATCTTAATTCTTCTTTTTTCATAGTATCTGGTATCCTCCTGGGAGTTCTCACTGCCAGATCAGCCTTCAGGATAAACGGCAGTATTTTTTATTTATTGTAAGCCCTTCCGGTATCATATATCAACCCGTAAAATCAAACAGTGACATCTGATTGGACTGCGGGATATCTCCGAAAAGATCCATATCATCCATCAGATCGATAACGGTCTTGCTGACCTTGGTACGATCACGGAAATCATCCTTGGAAAGGAATCTGCCTTTTGCGGCAGCATCCACAACTGCCTCTGCTGCCTTATCTCCAAGACCCTCTATGGTATCCAGAGCAGGCATCAGTTTATCTCCGATGATCTGGAACCGGTGTGCCTTTGCCTTATAAAGATCGATCGGCACAAAATCAAAACCTCTGGCGTACATTTCCTGTACGATCCTCATATCCTTCAGTGTATCCTGTTCCTTCTTGGATGCCTCATCACCTTTTTTCCGGATCTCCGCCATATAATATTCCAGACGTTCTTTTCCCATGCACATCAGTTCATAGGAAAAGGAAGTGGCACGGATACTGAAAAATGCTGCATAATAAGCCAGTGGATGAAACACTTTATACCAGGCGATACGATACGCCATCATAACATAGGCTGCCGCATGGGCTTTCGGGAACATGTACTTGATCAGCTTACAGGACCAGATATACCAGTCCGGAACATCATGCTCTTTCATAGTCTGGATCCATTCCTCACGAAGCCCCTTTCCCTTACGGACACTCTCCATGATGGTAAACGCCAGACCACTTTCCACTCCTTTTCCGATGAGATAGATCATAATATCATCTCGCGTACAGATTGCTGTGGAAATGGTAGCTGTACCATTCTGGATCAATACCTGGGCATTTCCAAGCCATACATCCGTGCCGTGGGAAAGTCCAGCAATACGTACCAGGTCGGAAAAATATTTCGGCTTGGTATCGATCAACATCTGCATGGCAAAGTCTGTACCAAACTCCGGGATCCCGAGGCATCCCAGCCTGCAGCCGCCGATATCCTCCGGGCTGATCCCCAGAGCCTGCGTTCCCGCAAACAGGGACATGACATCTCTCTGGTCCAGCGGAACTGTTCTTGCACTGATGCCGGTCAGATCCTCCAGCATACGAATCATGGTCGGATCATCGTGTCCAAGTATATCAAGCTTCAGAAGATTTCCGTCAATGGAATGGTAATCAAAATGTGTGGTGATGATATCACTGTTCACATCATTGGCTGGGTGCTGCACAGGTGTAAATTTCTCAATCTCCTCACCCATAGGCAGTACGATGATACCTCCTGGATGCTGGCCAGTGGTACGGCGGACACCGGTACAGCCCTTCACGATACGGTTGATCTCACAGTAACGCTTGTGCTGCCCCCGTTCCTCATAATAGTTCTTCACATAACCAAATGCGGTTTTTTCCGCAAGGGTACCAATGGTTCCCGCCTTAAAGGTCTGCCCTTTTCCGAAGATAACCTCTGTATACCGGTGAGCATTGGCCTGATATTCACCGGAAAAGTTCAGGTCGATATCCGGCTCCTTATCACCTTTAAAACCAAGGAATGTCTCAAAAGGAATATCAAAGCCTTCCTTGTTCATCCTGGCACCGCATTTCGGACAGATCTTATCCGGCATATCACATCCTGCCATACCCGCGTATTTTTTCACCTCAGGGGAATCAAAATCACTGTATTTACAGTCCGGATTCGGACAGAGATAATGAGGCGGCAGAGGGTTTACCTCCGTGATACCGGACATGGTCGCTGCCAGAGAAGAACCTACAGAACCACGGGATCCAACCAGATAGCCGTCCTCATTGGATTTCCACACAAGCTTCTGTGCAATGATATACATTACCGCATAACCATTGGAGATAATAGAATTCAGCTCCCTGTCCAGACGGTCCTCCACGATCTTCGGCAACGGATCTCCGTACATTTCGTGGGCCTTCGTGAAACAGATATTCTTAAGATCCTGCTCGGAGTTCTCAATGACCGGTGGAAATTTATCCGGATGGATCGGTGATATCTTCTCGATCATATCCGCGATCTTATTGGTATTGGTGATCACCACTTCTTCCGCCTTTTCACTTCCCAGATATGAAAATTCCTCCAGCATTTCCTCCGTTGTACGAAGATAAAGCGGGGCCTGGTTATCTGCATCAGAAAATCCGTTTCCTGCCATGATGATCCGTCGGTAAACCTCGTCCTGAGGATCCATAAAATGCACATCACAGGTGGCAACCACCGGTTTTTTGAACTGTTCTCCAAGTTTTACGATCTTCCGGTTTATCTCTTTTAAGTCTTCCTCAGAATTGATCATATCATGTTTTTCATCCGCAAGCATAAACGCATTGTTCCCAAGAGGCTGGATTTCCAGATAGTCATAAAAATTTACCAGTCTGGCGATCTCCTGATCCGGTGCATTGCGAAGAAGTGCCTGATAAAGCTCTCCTGCCTCGCAGGCACTTCCCACCAGAAGGCCTTCCCTGTATTTTTCCAGCACGCTTTTGGGAACCCTTGGTCTTCTGTGATAGTACTTTAAATGGGACTGGCTTACCAGCTTGTACAGATTGATCCTTCCGGTCTCATTTCTTGCAAAAACAATAGCATGGTATGTGGGCAGCTTTCGGATGGTATCCGGTGAAACCGCACCCTGCCTGTTCATCTCATCCACATCAAAAATATCTCTTTCTTCCAGCATCTTTACAAACCGCACAAAAATCTCTGCGGTACATGCCGCATCATCCACAGCTCTGTGGTGATGATCAAGAGAAACACCTACTGCCTTGGCTACCGTATCCAGTTTAAAACGGTTCAGGGCAGGAAGAAGGAATCTAGCCATACCAACGGTATCCACATAAGTAAAATCATCCGAAATCCCCTGCCGTTTACAGTTTTCAATAATAAAGCTCATATCAAAGTCCGCATTATGGGCCACCATCACGCAGCCCTCACAGAATTCCAGGAATTTCGGCAGTACTTCCTCTATCAAAGGTGCATCCAGGACCATGGAATCATTGATGCTTGTCAGCTGCTCAATACGGAACGGAATGGGCACTTCCGGGTTTACAAAGGTGGAAAAACGATCTGTGATCTGTCCTTTTTCCACTTTTACCGCGCCAATCTCAATGATCCTGCAGGTTAGTGCTGAGAATCCCGTAGTCTCAATATCAAAAACAACAAAATCTCCATCCAGCCGCTGCCCTTTGGAATTGGTGACCATACCCTTCAGATCGTCTACCAGATACGCTTCCATTCCATAGAGCACCTTAAAATCAGACTCCTTTGGAACACAACCGCCCCAGGCATCAAAGCAGTGATTTGCCTCCGGGAAGGACTGCACCACGCCATGATCCGTGATAGCGATAGCCTTATGTCCCCACTCATAGGCACGTTTTACCAATGCCTTTGCATCGCTGACACCATCCATATCGCTCATCTTGGTGTGACAGTGAAGCTCCACACGCTTCTGAGGACTGGTATCCATTCTTGTGCTGGTAAAATTGGCGATTTTCTTGATACCTGTAATATTTCCAATAGTAAGCTCACTGTCAAAACGGTCAATGGTGGTAACTCCCTTCAGCTTCAGGAATGCGCCTTTTTTTACACTTTCCGTCACTTCCGGAACCTGCTCGTTACGCAGAAACATCTTCACAACAATACTGTCCGTAAAATCGGTCACAGGGAAGATCAGGATCGTTTTCTCATTTCGGATCTCACGAGCTTCCACATCCATAACCTGACATCGGATGATAACCTCACCCATCTCACCGGTAATGCTCTCCAGCGGAATCGTTTCTCCATCAAAATCTCTGCCGTAAACCACATCCGGATTGCTGTCCCTGCGGAATCCGAAGCTGCCGCGGAAATCCCCCTTCTGAACCTTCTGCTGTTTTTTGTCAACGGATTTCTTCTCGTTTGTCTTTTCGCCGCTCTTATCTCCAGAGGTTTTCTTTGTCTCTTCCCTGGCTGTATCCTCCTGCTTCGGTTCGCTTTCCTGATCCCCGCTGAGTTTGGCATGCTTCAGGACATTTTCCACTTCCTGTTTGATCTGAAGTGCAGCATTTTTCCGGTATTTACTCTCTTTCACTTCCACAAAATCCAGTTCCACTTTCAGATCCATACCGCAGCGTTCACAGAAAACCTTATGAAAATATTCAACAAGTATTTCGCTTTTCTGTCTGGAAATAACCGTATCCGGAAGCTCCATACGCAAGGTATCTTTTCCTGTAAAAATGATTTTTGATCTACGGAACAGATTGTACTCCAGCATGTTATAGTTGCGCAGCTCCATCTCCATACTGGAGCGGTAGCTTTCCAGAAAGTTCTCCGGTGTATACTGCTCGGAAAGATGAAATTTTTCCACAACTGTTACAGTCATGGGAATCCCCGGAAAGCATTGCCGCTCGATCTCATCCTCCAGCGCAAAAATATTCTTCTTGTGTATCCAGCGGCTGCTTTCGATATAAACCCTCAGATGAGTTCTTCCGGGGTTCATGGAAACCTTTGTCACAAATACCATGTCCAGAAGTTCTTCCAGCTCTTTCTTCACTTTAAGATGCGGAAATACATCAAAAAAATCTTTCTCCATTATGACTCCTGCTCATTCCAGGTAAGAAGTTCCTGACGAAGTGTATCCAGAAGATCCATTTCCGGTACTTTTTTTACAACATCTCCATGCCGGATCAGAAGACCAACACCATCGCCTCCTGCAATTCCAAGATCTGCTTCCTTCGCCTCTCCCGGTCCATTTACCACACAGCCCATAACCGCAACCTTAATATCAAGAGGAATATCCTGTACCATAGTCTCTACCTGGTTTGCAAGGCCGATCAGATCGATTTTTGTTCTTCCGCAGGTCGGACAGGAAACAACCTCCACGCCTCCTTTGCGAAGTCCCAGCGTTTTCAGGATCCTTTTGGCTGATTTCACTTCTTCCAGCGGCGCGCCTGTCAGAGAAACACGGATGGTATCTCCGATTCCCTGATACAGGATGATCCCAAGTCCGATAGCTGATTTGATATTTCCCGAATACAGAGTTCCTGCTTCTGTAATTCCCACATGAAGAGGATACTGTGTTTTTTCTGCGATCAGTTCATGGGCTCTGGCGCACATGAGAACATCAGAAGATTTGATGCTGATCACAAGATTGTCATATCCCATCTCTTCAATGATGTGCACCTTATCAAGAGCACTCTCCACAAGTCCTTCGGCTGTAACACCGTGATATTTTTCTACCAGTTCTTTTTCAAGGGAACCGCTGTTTACTCCTACACGAATAGGGATATTCCGTTCCTTTGCTGTATCCACAACTGCCTGGATTCTCTCTTTGGAACCGATATTTCCCGGATTGATACGGATCTTGTCCGCACCGTTCTCCATGGCTGCAATGGCAAGGCGATAATCAAAATGGATGTCCGCAACCAGCGGAATATGGATCTGTTTTTTGATCTGGGATAAAGCCTTCGCAGCTTCCATAGTAGGAACTGCGCAGCGGATAATATCACAGCCTGCTTTTTCCAGTGAAAGGATCTGCGCAACCGTTGCTTCTACATCTTCAGTTTTCGTATTGGTCATGGACTGGATAAGGATCGGATTTCCTCCTCCGATAACACGATTTCCAATTTTTATTACTTTTGTATGATCTCTGTACATAAAAATCTCCTTTATGAATCCTGAAAGGCAGGTGTCTTCAAACGCCCTGCCTTTCCTTTCCGAACTATCTTTTTACTCTTACTCCTAACGTCGGATCTCCAGCAGCTTTGTTTTCAGTTCGTTTTCCATACGTCTCATATCTGCCTCTGCTGCCTGACGTTTTTCACGGCCTTCCTGCTGGATCTTCATCACATCATCCAGTGTCTGGATCAGTTCCTGATTGGTTTTTTTCAGAGTTTCAATATCTACAATACCACGCTGGGATTCCTTTGCAGTTTCCACAGATGCCAGGTGAAGCGTTTCCGCATTTTTCTTCAGAAGTTCATTGGTAAAATCCGTAACCTGCCGTTGTGCCTGTGCGGCTTCTGTGGAGTGCGCGATCCCTAGAGCCAGCACCATCTGGCTTTTCCAGAGAGGAATGGTATTTACAATGGTTGTCTGGATCTTCTCGATCATCGTCGTATCATTGTTCTGGATCATGCGGATCTGCGGTGCAGTCTGCATAGAAATGGTTCTGGTAAGCTCCAGATCATGAAGCTTTTTCTCAAAGCGGTCACATTTGCTTTCCAGATCATTGGCAGCCTGTGCATCTTCCGGAAGTCCGCTTGCCGCTGCCTTCTGATGCAATTCGTTGAGCTTGCCTTCTCTGACTTCCCTAAGCTTCTTTTTACCCGCAAGAATGTACATGGAAAGTTCTTTAAAATATGCAAGGTTCTGCTCATACATTTTATCCAGCACGGCAGAATCTTTCATCAGACGCATCTGGTGCTGCTCCAGAGCTTCCGTGATCTTCGTCACATTTCCCTCGGCCTTTGTGTAACGGTTTTTCAGAGTTTCCACCTTCGCTGTCTGTTTTTTGAAAAAACCGAAAAATCCCTTTTCCTCTGTGGCATCAAAATCCTTCAATTCTCCTACCACATTTGCAAGAAGCTCTCCTGCCTCCCCAAGATCCTGTGTCTTCACATTTACCAGCGCTGCATCAGAAAAATCTGCCATCTTCTTCTGAGTGCCGGCTCCGTACTGCAGGATCTGGTTTGTATTTTCAATATCGATCTTTGCTGCAAAGTCTTCTACGATTTTCTGTTCCTGGGGAGATAACACCGGTTCCTCTACTGCAGGCTCCTGGGGTTTCTCCGGTTCTTTTTTTGCAATTTCTTCTTTTTCTTCCGTGAGATCCGGTTCCAAAGTCAGCACCGGTGCTTCTACCTCAAAGTCTTTAAATTCTTCTCCCATAAGCATTCTCCTTGATCAGCTGTACCTTCCGGCAGATGTCTGTATTCCAGCTTCTGATCTGCTCGTTGTACTTATTTCATTTCCGCATTCTGTTTCATTTTTTCGAAATCATCCTCTGTCAGTCCCTCCTGTGCCAGAACCGTATGCAGCACAGAAATATCGGTGGATACATCCCATGCGGTATCCCGGAATATGGAATCCAGAAGTTTCTCAAAAGCAATATTCAGTGTATCAATGGTTTCTTCAATTTCTTTCTTGGAAGCCGTGATATTCTCGCCCTGTACAGGCTGTCCATCCATATCCTCATAAGCATCCAGAAGCTTCACAGTCATGGGCAGATAGTAATCCATCATTTTCTTAAGATCCGGAATCACCTCCGGATGCTCTCCTGCACGCTCAAAAATTTTCTGAACGATCATTTCCATCCTGGAAATCTTTGCGGAAATTTCTTCCCCGGGAATGGCGTCATTGCTCTCACGGATCTTTACCAGAAATTCATTTCCTTTTCTCAGGACTTCCTGGGCTTCCGGACTCATATTCTCCTCCAGCTGAACCTTAGGATCTGCTTCCTGTTTACGAAGCTCCAGCTGCTTCTGTGTTTCCAGATACTGCTGATAGGTCTCATTGCTGGTGATCAGACAGGTTCCCTGCTCATCCACATGGCCTTCCAGAAACCAGCCCTTCTGGATCATTCTGCTGATATCTTTTTTTACAAATTTCTCGTTCTTTCCTGCTGCCTGGGCAAGCTTCTGAAAATTACAGTAGGTGTGGTCTCCCAGCGCACGGATATATTTCTGGAAACGTCCCAGTCTTCCGAGACGGCTTGTTCCTGCTCCCAAAAGAGCACCGCCACCTGCTGCGCCTGCACACATCACTCCAAGCACACCTGCTGCAAGTGCACCGCTGTGTCCAATGCCCATCCAGATCAGAAGCACCATGGCTCCAAGCCCCATGCCACTTAAAAGTATCCCACCGGAAACTGCCATCATCATGCCTTTGAGATTCTCACCGGTAGTCTTTCCGTAGAGCAGTTCCGACTGTTTCCTTACAGCCTGCTGCTTTGCTTTTCTGCTTCTTCCGTAATAAGGGCTCTGGTATGTATAGCTTTTCTTACGGAATTCCGGATCAGCACCCGGATCAAACACGGAATTCAGCGCATTTTTCAGCGCTTCGCTTCCAGAATCAATGGCCTTATTTACTGTCTGGTTGATCGTATGGCTTAATTCGTGATAGCTGTTTGAATTCACTGCATTATCTACAATATCCTGAATCTTTTTTCCAAGGTCTTCAAATTCGTGATTGTCCATTTTTCCCTCCAGTCTATAGATAATTTTTATTATATCGAAATCATATTAAAATTACAAGCAAATGAAAAAAAGGAACAAAAACTATTGAAGTCATCACGTAAAAGTTTTACAATGGTAAAAAGTAAAAATTGTAAACGGAGGAATCGTTATGGAAAAAAAGAACATCGACTGGTCCAGCATCGGATTCGCTTACATGCCAACCGACTACAGATACGTGTCTAATTTTAAAGATGGAAAATGGGATGAGGGTACTTTAAGCACAGACCCTAATATCGTACTCAACGAGTGTGCTGGTGTGCTTCAGTATTCTCAGAGTGTATTCGAGGGTCTGAAGGCATACACAACAGAAGACGGACATATCGTTACTTTCCGTCCTGACCTGAACGCAGAGCGTATCGCTGCATCTGCGGCAAGACTTGAAATGCCGGTATTCCCGAAGGAAAGATTTATCGACGCTGTTGAGCAGGTTGTTAAGGCAAATGCTGCATGGGTTCCGCCATATGGTTCCGGCGCAACACTTTATCTTCGCCCGTACATGTTTGGTTCCAACGCCGTGATCGGTGTTAAACCGGCTGACGAATATCAGTTCCGTATCCTTACAACACCGGTTGGTCCGTACTTTAAAGGCGGCGCCAAACCGATCACGATCCGTGTCAGCGACTATGACCGTGCCGCACCTTGCGGAACCGGTAACATCAAGGCTGGCCTGAACTACGCAATGAGCCTTCATGCTATCGTAGATGCTCACAAACAGGGCTTTGATGAGAACATGTACCTTGATCCCAAGACTCGTACAAAAGTTGAGGAGACAGGCGGAGCAAACTTCATCTTCGTTACTAAAGACGGCAAGGTTGTAACACCGAAGTCTGACAGCATCCTTCCTTCCATCACACGTCGTTCTCTGATCTACGTTGCAAAGGAGTACCTTGGACTGGAAGCTGAAGAGCGTGAGGTCTACTTCGATGAGGTTAAAGATTTTGCAGAGTGTGGTCTTTGCGGTACTGCTGCAGTTATCTCTCCTGTCGGAAAGATCAATGATCACGGCAAAGAAATCTGCTTCCCAAGCGGAATGGAAAAAATGGGTCCGGTCATCCAGAAGCTGTACGACACACTGACCGGTATCCAGATGGGACGCATCGAAGCACCGAAGGGATGGATCCACGTAATCGAGTAATTACCGGATTTTCGTCATTATACATAACATTAAGCACCAAAAAACAGACCGCCGTATTTTTTTCGGTGGTCTGTTTTTTTATTATTTCTTCATTGTTTTTCTGTACAAAGCGGGCATTCTCATTCTGCTTTATGATCTGTGCTCACATTATCTATCTTTTCTCTCGTATTTCACAAACGCATATTCCAGATCAAAGTATGTCTGTTCTTCACTCTCCGCTGTGATCTCCCAGTCCGGGTCCTCATCCAGGTTTGGGAAATACGCATCCGCTTCATATGCAAAATCGATTTTTGTCACATGAGCTGTATCACAGTACGGGAGCATCTGTTTGTAAATACTGTCTCCGCCGATACAGTACACATCCTCTGCCGGATATTTCTCCACTTCCTTCAGTGCTTCCTCGATACTGTGAACGATCACCGCACCTTTTACCTGATAATCCCTGTTGCCGGTGATCACAATGTTGGTTCTGTTTTTCAGAGGAAGTCCGTTTGGAAAAGACTCCAGTGTTTTTCTTCCCATAACAACCACTTTTCCTGTAGTTTCCTCACGGAACATCTTCATATCTGCCGGAATACTTACCAGAAGTTCATTATTTCTTCCGATTCCCCAGTTTTTATCTGCTGCAACAATAATATTCATTCTTTCTTCCTTTCTTTATGCAATTATACTGCAATGGGAATATTTTTGATCTGTGGCCATGTCTCATAATTCTCCACGATCAGATCATCGGTGGTGAATTTATAAAAATCCTTTATCTCCGGATTCAGTTTTACTGTCGGTGCAGGATACGGTTTTCTGGAGATCAGTTCTTTAATTACCGGAATATGACGATCATAAATATGGCAGTCTGCGATCACATGAACAAGCTCTCCGGCTTCCATATCGCAGGCCTGTGCGATCATCATGAGAAGAAGAGAATACTGACACACATTCCAGTTGTTTGCAGCCAGGATATCCTGAGATCTCTGGTTCAGCACCGCATTAAGGACCAGCTTGTCTTTTCCGGGTTCCTTGGTTACATTGAAAGTCATGGAATAGGCACATGGGTAAAGATTCATCTCGTGGAGATCCTGATGTACATAAATATTGGTCATGATCCTTCTGCTGTACGGATTGTTCTTAAGATCAAAAAGAACTCTGTCTACCTGATCCATCATTCCCTCTTTATACTGATGCTTCACACCTAACTGATAGCCGTAGGCTTTTCCGATGGAACCGTTCTCATCTGCCCAGCTGTCCCAGATGTGGCTGTGAAGATCATGGATATTATTGGATTTCTGCTGCCAGATCCATAGAATCTCATCCATTGCACTCTTTAACGCTGTTTTTCTTAAAGTCAGTGCCGGAAACTCCTTCCGGAGATCATAACGGTTCACAACACCAAATCTCTTGATGGTATAAGCCGGAGTTCCATCCTCCCACACAGGACGTACCTTCTCACCTTCTGTGCTGGTTCCGTTTTCTATGACATCTTTGCACATGTCAATAAATATATTATCTGCAAGACTCATTTGTTAATTTCCTCCTGTAATTTTCTTCTATTCGATCCCGGGCTGCTTTTTTCTTAAAAATGCCCCTGAAATTTATTTTATATTCTAACACATTTCAGTCCTTACTGTCCACTTCCCCTTTAACCTCCTATCCCATTTAACCTTCTTTCCCTGTTTTTCCTTTTCCCTGTTCTTTTTCTGTATTTTTCTGGACTTTTCCATGCGGGAGTGCTATATTAAGAGCCATGAAAATACTGATTACATTATTAAAACCTTTTTCTTTTGCACCTGCGATCCTGATGATGTGCGTGATTTACTCTTTTTCCGCACAGACCGGAGATGTTTCCGGTGCCCTGAGCTACAAGATCAGCTACCAGATCGTAGAAACCAAAAACGAAATATTAGCTTCCGGCAAAAGCCTGGAACAGCTTTCCCAGGAAGCTGCCGGTATCGAATTTTATGTCCGTAAGGCTGCTCACATGACAGAATACTGCCTGTTGGCCATATCTATTTCCTTCCCCCTCTATGTATACGGAGTTCGGGGAATCTGGCTGATGCTCCTTGCCGGATTTGTATGTGTGGGATTTGCCGGACTTGATGAATACCACCAGTCTTTTGTAGAGGCCCGCGGACCTTCCGTAAGGGATGTAGGGATCGACAGCTGCGGAGCAATGATCGGAATTTTGCTGGTACAGGCATTCTGCTGGTCTACCTTACATACCCCCAACAGAAAAAAATCTCGAAAAAAACGCAGAAACGCGCAAAGACGCAGATAACTGTTTTGCGATCTGCCTGATCTAAAAAACGGAACATACATAAGGATTTTTTTGCCTTATGATGTTCCGTTTTTGCTATTACTAATCGTCATATCTCAGCAGGCATTTTACTCTCACCTGCATCCGGTTTTATTTTTCGTCTTTCTCCTCCGGTGCGTCATCCAGATTTTCCGCAAGATGCGCCCGCTCCGCAATTGACATTTTTTTCTTTGCCACAGTTTCCGGATTTTGAGAAGCTTCCTCTGCCGCTTTTTTCGCAGCAGCTTCTTCTATCTCATGTTTCTGTGCGCCAGCCTTTGCAAGATTACGGATCGCCATGATCAGAAGCACTGCTCCGATCACAACAAAAATACCTCCCGCTGCCAGAAATACCACACCGGAGTCTTCTGCTCCGCTTATGACACTGGCGCAAAGACGATATCCTGTATACACAAGATAGCCTCCTGCAAAGATCCACAGAAGACTGCTTCTTGTGGAAGAATTTCCCTGTCCGGAATTCTTTTCCTCAGCAGTTTCCTGCTGCAGCTCTTCCTTATTTTCTCTTTTCTGTTCTTCCATGATGTATTTCTGTCCTTTCTGATATCCTTATATTTCTCTATTTGTCAGATATCTTTTCCCTGTCAGCTTCTGTTTTTTCCTTCTCTTCCGTTTCTTCTTTTACAAGTCTTCCATAAAGCTTTGTCATTTTATAAATCTTCTGAATAATTGTTTCATTGAGCTGGCCTTTTTTCATACGCCACTTCCAGTTGTCACCAAGAGTTGACGGTTCATTGATCCTTGCCTCATTTCCAAGGCAGAGATAATCCTGTACCGGGATCACACAGCGATCTGCAACACTGGACATCGCCGCACGTATCATGCTCCACACTGCCGCAGTCTCATGCTTGCCCTCACAGCCAATATAGGCCCTGGCAAAATTTCGGTCATGCTGGCTCAGATTGCGGAACCATCCTCTTGTTGTCTCATTGTCATGAGTACCTGTGTAAACAATGCAATTCCTTTCATATCTGTGCGTCAGATACGGACTGTCCTCATTCTCGTCAAAAGCAAACTGCAATACCTTCATTCCTGGGAATCCGGATTCTTCCACCATCTCGATCACACTGTCTGTAAGGAGACCAAGATCCTCTGCGATCACATCCAGCTTTCCAAGATTCTTTTCAAGCGCACGGAACAGATCCATTCCCGGTCCCTTTTCCCAGTGACCGAACTGGGCAGTTTTATCTCCGTACGGAATGGAATAATACTCATCAAAGCCTCTGAAATGGTCGATCCTTACCACATCATAAAGCTTCATACAATTTGCCATTCGGCGTATCCACCATGCATAGCCTGTTTTCTTGTGATATTCCCAGTCATAAAGCGGATTTCCCCAGAGCTGCCCTGTGGCGGAAAAAGCATCCGGCGGGCATCCGGCAACGCCGATCGGAATATTTTCCTTATCAAACTGGAACAATTCCGGCTGTGCCCAGGCATCCGCACTGTCAAACGCAACGTAGATCGGGATGTCTCCGATCATCTCCACTCCCTTAGCATTTGCATAAGCTTTCAGTGCTGTCCACTGTTTAAAAAAGCAGAACTGCTGGAAGCAGTAAAATCCCACTTCTTTTGCAAGCTTCTCTCTTTCTTCAGCCAATGCAGCTTTTTCTCTGTTTTTGAGTTCCGTAGGCCATTCGATCCAGCTGATTCCATTTAAGCTGTCCTTGATTGCCATATACAGGCTGTAATCTTCCAGCCAGGCAGCATTTTCTTTTACAAACTTACAGTACTCCTGGTCTGTCTCACAGTCATAATTTTCAAAGGCTTTTCTCAAAAGCCGAAATCTGGAATTATAAATCTTCTCATAATCCACATAGCTCTCGTTTGTACCCCAGTCACAGTCCTCGCAATCACTTTTATCCAGATATCCCTCTTTTACAAAAGCCTCCAGATCAATAAAATACGGATTTCCCGCAAAGGTAGAAAAAGACTGGTATGGTGAATCTCCATATCCGGTAGGTCCGAGAGGAAGAATCTGCCAGTATTTCTGTCCTGCTCTTGCCAGCTGGTCTACAAACTCATATGCTTCCTCAGAAAAGCATCCGATCCCATATTTCGATGGCAGACTGGATACTGGAAGTAAAATCCCACTTGCTCTCATAATTTACGAATCCTCCTGTTTTCTCAGTAGTTGCGCCCTCTCACAGATGTCTGCAGGAGCACTCAGATTTTTATTATATCACTCTGTCACAGAGCGTTCAAAGTCCTTTTTTGCAGATATATGTAAATATATCATGATAAACCTTTTCCCTGTCTTTCTCATTCAGGATCTCGTGGCGCATTCCCGGATATAATTTTCCCCGGACATCCCGGTATCCTGCACAACGCATGGCACGGACAGACTTCGCAAACTGTCTCACATTTCCCATGCAGGGATCCTCCGCCCCACTGATAAACAGCACCGGCATTTCCGGCTTTGTACACTTCCAGTGCTTCACATCATAGGCTCTTTTCATCAGGTCAAAAAGTGCCAGATATGCATCATCCGTAAAGGTAAATCCACAGTATTCTGAATCCGAATAATCCTGCACAACCTGCGGATCAGAGCAGATCCAGGAAAAACGGTTTTTTTCTTTTTTAAAGTGCATTGCATAGCTTCCAAAAGACATCATCTCGATCAGACCCGCACTGTGTTTAGGCCCGAAAACAGTCTTTCCCGCCTTTGCCAGAGCTACTCCGACCGGACGAAATACATTATAGCTGGGTGAGCCGCAGACGATCAGCATATCCATACAGCTGTCATGATGAGCTGCATAGGCACGAACTGCCAGAGAGCCCATGCTGTGTCCGAAAAGGATCAGCGGAATACCTGGGAAATGATCCTTGATCAAGCAGTTCACCGTATGGATATCCTGCAGCATGGCATCCGCCCCACCACCGTACATATACCCAAGATCCTCTTTACTGCGTACGCTTTTCCCATGGCCACGGTGATCATGGATCACACTTATATATTTTCGCTCTGCCATATATTCCATAAAAGGAATGTAGCGTTCCTTGTACTCACTCATTCCGTGAACGATCTGTATGATCCCACGGTATTTCTCATTACGTTCCAACTCCGGCACTACTGCCAGGCAGGAAATTTCCAATCCGTCTGCTTTTGAAGGAAATGAATACTGAATTGTCCGTAACATATATTTCACCTCACCTTTTCTGCTGCATAAAGCGGGCATTCGCATTCCGCTTTGTCACCTGTACTCAACCACTTTTTCTGTGTCTTCCAGTATATCATAACACAGGGGGTTTCTCAAACAGTAAACCTATGATATAATCGTTACGGTAACACAGGGGTGATGCTGTTTGCCCGCAAATGCAAACAGATATCCTCTGACTTACCCACCCGAAAACCAGAATGACTTATTGTAAGGAGGAATAATGAATACAGAAGACAATAATGATTTTTATGACGATGAGCTCTCCAGATCATTGATCTCCAATGATTTTGAAGACGACACTCCCCACAGAAAGAAAAAAAGCAAAAAGCCTCTCGTGATCTGTCTGATCATCCTTCTGATCGCTGCCGCAGCCGGCGGAACCGCCTGGTATATGGTGCAGCGCCATAAACCGGTAGAAGCCACAGAAGAATTTCTCACAGGCATGCAGAACATGGATTTTACCACTATGGAGAACCTTCTCCAGAGTCATGATCTCAGTGCTCTGGATGATGCAGATATCCGGGATTCTGCTTACACAGATTTCTTCACTACCGTCAACAAAAAAATGACCTACAAGATCACCAAAAACAAATTTGACATCCAGAACGGAACTGCCAGGATAACGGTTCACATGAAATATATTGACGGAACCAATATCTATGCAGCGACCATTCAGGAATATACCCGTAAGGTTGCTGTCGCAGCCTATGCCGGAAAAGAAATGACACAGGATGATATCCAGGAAATGCTCGCTACACTTCTTGCCGAAAATGCTTCCACAGCTGATGAGAAATACAATGAGATCGATATTACCTATCCTCTGATCAAAATCGGCAGCGACTGGAAGATCGTTTCTCTGGATGACACCACAGTCAAGGTTATGTGCGCAAACTTCAAAAGCGTAAAAGACGAGATATCATCCCAGCTTACGGATGACAGCACAGATAGCAGTTCTGCCGCTGCAGAGGATTCTTCCACCCCAGGCAGCACGGCCTCTGCTGAGGGCACAAGTGCATCCATTGATATTACAACTGACAAATTCTCCGTCCGTTTCAAACAGTTTGCGATTTCCAAGGACTACGGCGGAAATCCCTGTCTGATGATCTACTACGACTATACAAACTCCGGCGATTCCCAGTCCAGTGCATTTGTAGACTTCACCCTGCAGGCTTCCCAGAACGGAGAAGCTCTGGAAGGAACTTATCCGGAAGCCAGCGATGATGCTGTAGATAACTACATGAGCACCATTGATCCCGGCAAAACCGTCACTGTATGCCAGGTATTTCTTCTGAAGGATACTACCAGTGATGTAACGCTTCAGGGCAAAGAAACTCTGAATGTAAGCGGCGGACAGACAACCTCTCAGATTCTGAAGCTGAAGTAAGATATCGGAATCGCCTAACGGATATTTACGATCCAAATTCGATAAACCGGAAATTTACATTTTATCTTGCATATGAAAGGAAAACGGAAATTTCTCCTTCATGATTTTTTCATGGCTGGCAGAAATTTCCGTTTTTCTTTTTCTCATTCCTGTGTATATTTTTTTGATTCCATGAAAAACTATTTCCTGTATAACGAAAGGATGGTGACTTATGTCAAATAAATGTCTGCAGTACTTCACCCTGACCATTGCTGTGGTCGGTGCCATAAACTGGGGTCTGATCGGCTTCTTTAATTTTAATCTGGTAGCATTCCTGTTCGGAAGCATGAGCTGGCTCTCCCGGATCATCTACGGACTTGTAGGCTTATGCGGGCTTTATCTTCTGACCTTCTATACTCTGATCGATCAGGGTGAAACAACTGAATAAGCTACGCAGTAACACATAACGCGAAAAATCCTCTGCTGCATAAAAATAAAGCAGAGGATTTTTTCGCAACAAAAAAGAACTCTGATCATCCTCAGAGTTCCGAAGAGCGATAGACGGGGCTCGAACCCGCGGTCTCGACCTTGGCAAGGTCGCGCGTTACCAACTACGCCACTATCGCACAAGCGGGTGATGGGAATCGAACCCACGTATCCAGCTTGGAAGGCTGGTGTTCTACCATTGAACTACACCCGCAGTTATGAAATTATAAATCTTCATCCTTCGATGAGAGCGATAGACGGGGCTCGAACCCGCGGTCTCGACCTTGGCAAGGTCGCGCGTTACCAACTACGCCACTATCGCATAAGCGGGTGATGGGAATCGAACCCACGTATCCAGCTTGGAAGGCTGGTGTTCTACCATTGAACTACACCCGCGCATCGTCGCTTCGGTGATTACCGATCGCTTGACCGCTGCAACGATGATTAGTATATAGCATACTGTTTTATTTGTCAACAGGTTTTTTTATTTTTTTTAATTTTTTTATTTATTGGATTTTTTATCAATACTCCCATACATTTGTGGCAGAAACCTGGGCCTTCGGTTTCTTGATCACAAGCTCCGGACTTTTTGCACTGACCTTGGTATTTGCAGGAATGGATTCTGTGATAAAGGTATTACCACCTATAATCGTATTCTCTCCTACAACCGTCTCACCACCGAGCACTGTGGAATTAGAATAGATCGTTACATTATCACGAATCGTCGGATGACGTTTTACATTGGCAAGCTGCTGTCCCTTTCTTGTGGAAAGCGCTCCCAGTGTTACTCCCTGATACAGTTTTACATTATTTCCGATCTCTGTAGTCTCACCTACAACCACACCGGTACCATGATCGATAAAGAAATACTCTCCGATGGTCGCTCCCGGGTTGATATCGATTCCTGTACGGCCATGAGCATATTCTGACATCACGCGCGGGATAAATGGGATCTCTTCTTTATAAAGAACATGTGCCAGACGATACACGTAGATAGCAAATAATCCCGGATATGAAAAAATGATCTCTTCCTTGCTCTTGGCTGCGGGGTCACCATCAAAACCAGCCTGTACATCTGTCAGAAGCAGTCTCTGGATTTCAGGAAGCTGCTCAAAAAATCCACAGGCAGTTCTGTCTGCATGAGCTGCTGCTTCTTCCGGTTCCTCTCCGTGATAAAGAAGTGCGATCTCGATCTGATTCTTCAATCTGTCATAAAGATCATTCAGTCTGTGTCCCACATAATACTCCGGAAATACGGTAGCACTGGTATCCGTACTGAAATATCCCGGAAATACAATAGATTTCAGATCTCTTACTATATCAATGATCACCGAACGGTTTGGCAGACGTCTGCCGCTCTTCGGCATAAAAAGTTCTTCTGAAGCATAATTCTCAGTAAGACCCTTTGCCGCTCTGAGAATCGCTGATTTCTTATCGCTCATAATTCCCTCCATTTCTGCACATCCACTTCTGTCTGTACACTTTATCTCATTATCATATTATAGTCTGGAAGATTCGTCAATAATACAAAAAAGAAAAGTTTTAAAAAAGATTGACCTTTCTCCGGATACCTTATATAATAATAAAGGTTTGCATCCGGAGATGTACCCAAGTGGCTGAAGGGTCCGCACTCGAAATGCGGTAGGTCGGGCAACCGGCGCGAGGGTTCAAATCCCTCCATCTCCGCTTTTCTGCCGATTTATGACAGGAAGAATTTTATTTATATTTTATTATACAAAAAGCACTCTCATCTCTTGACAATTGTATATTTTATATGTATAATTGCAACAGTGATGAAAACACAATTTAATATAGGGGATTGGTCAAATGGTATGATAGGGGTCTCCAAAACCTTTGGTGGGAGTTCGATTCTCTCATCCCCTGCTATTAGAATCGCTGAAAAACCTTAATTAAGGATTTTCAGCGTTTTTTATTGTATGGCAGAAAAAGTGATCGCCCGGCCTGTCATATCAACATCCGGGCGATCACTTTTCAATATTTTACTTCTCACTGCATTCATATCGTGAAAATCTCTGCACGTGTCCACATGCGCTTATCACTTCAGTTTCTTCAGATTATCCGGTCCAAATCCAAATGGCAACAGTTCCTTTAACGTAAAGATATCATATTTTTCTCTGCTGACTGCCAGTATGATCTGAAAGGTTTCCGGATCACAGAACTCCATCATAACCTGTCTGCATACTCCACAGGGTGCTGCATACTCTGTAGGAACACCATCCTTGCCGCCAACGATACAGATTGCCTGAAAGTCTCTCATGCCTTCACTGACCGCTTTGAAAAAAGCAGTTCTTTCCGCACAGTTTGTTGGAGTATAGGCAGCATTTTCTATGTTACACCCGGTATAATAGGTACCGTTTTTTGCAAGAAGTACCGCCCCTACATGAAAATGTGAGTATGGCGCATAGGAATAGTCCATCTGTCTGATCGCCAGATCGATCATTTCTTTGATCTGTTTTTCTTCCATAATTTTCCCACCTTTCCTGAATCAGGCATGTATACGTTATTCTTCTTTTTTCTGTGCCTGATCTGCACGGATCAGTTCACGGATCGCCTGTACTGCAACCTGGATTGCCTTATCGGTATCATGTACCACAGGATTATCCAGACCCAGCTTCTCTCTTTCCTGATTTGCAAGCACCAGGAAACAGGAGCCCACACGTACTTTTAAATGGCTTGCCACTATAAAAAGAGCAGCGGATTCCATCTCCGACGCAAGACAGCCGAGACGTTTCCACGCTTCCCATTTATTCATCAGTTCATAGCTGACCGGCTTGGTTTCCGGCTCATGCTGGCCATAAAAGGAATCCTTACATTGTACCACACCTGTGTGGAATTCACATCCTTCTTTCTTTGCTCCTTCCACAAGTGCATTGATCACTTCCAGATTTGCCACTGCCGGGAATTCAATAGGTGCATACTCTTTACTGGTGCCCTCCATACGGATTGCCCCCGTTGCAACAACAATATCACCACTTTTTACCTCCGGCTGCATTCCACCGCAGGTTCCGATGCGTACAAATGTATCAGCCCCGCACCGATAAAGCTCTTCCATTGCGATAGAAGCGGACGGTCCGCCGATTCCGGTAGATGTCACACTTACCTTCACTCCGTCCAGTGTTCCGGTGTATGTTACGTATTCCCGGTTATCTGCTACCAAAACCGGATCCTCAAAATACTGTGCGATCTTTTTGCAGCGTTTCGGATCTCCCGGTAAAATAACGTAACGTCCCACTTCTCCTTTTGCTACCTGAATGTGATACTGTCTGTCCGCATCCTCTGAATAATTTTTCATGTTTGTTTCCCCCTTTCTCAGCTAACAGTTTCCCTATTCCTTATGAATAAAAAAAAGACTGCATTTTCATACAATCCAGTCCTTTATTCTTTTATTTTAGCCTTGCTTCCCGTCAATTCCTGCAAAACTGTATTGTCTTACATTACAGTCAGATTTTCGTATTTACTCAGTCAATGTCAAACCTCTTTTGTCTTTATCCCATTATAACATAGATTCATTTTCTTCAAAAGCTTAATATAAACATGTTCCACAAACCACGGTTCTGTTGATCTCATCAATGCTTCTTCCGGTGAAAACCAGGCTACACCGCTGTTTTCATCTGCTTTTATGGAAACAGCCTCTTCTGAATCTGCCTCAAGGAGATATGTTAGATTAAAGTGCAGATGGCTGGATACATATTTTCCTTTTTTCATATGGCCGTCTACAGTCAGGGATTCCAGGGAAAAAATCTCTTCTGACACCGGACGAACATTGGAAATCCCTGCCTCTTCTTTTACTTCTCTGACAGCAACGGACAGTAAATCCGTCTCACCATCTGCATGTCCTCCAAGCCAGGACCAGGAATTGTATATGTTGTGATATACCATAAGGACTTTCGTCCGTTCTCTGTTTACTACCCAGGCAGAAGCTGTCATATGGGCTACTGCATTTTCCCTGGAAAAAGCATTCTCATTATTTCTGATCCAGTCCAGGATCAGGATTTTATCTTTTTCTTCCTGCTCATTATATGGCTTGTATTTTTCTATCTGATTGATCAGTTTCTGGCGTGTTATCATTATGCACTCTGTCTCTTTCTTAAACATCCATAAATGTATTTTTAGTCAAGCGGATAAAAGCATCCGCTTCGCTACTTGCTCATAACCGGATAACTACTTCACAGTTTATCAGAAGGAGCTTGTAACTATCTTTTTTATTTAATACCCATCCTTTAACCGGACAATATTTTTTAATTTTTTTCCATTCAGATATCGTTCCATATTTTCCATGCAGATGTTCCAGATCATATCCTGGACTTCAGCGTTTCCACCGAAACTCGGGCCTGCAATGTGTGGAGTGATAAGGACGTTTTCCATATTCCAAAGAGGTGATGTCTCCGGCAATGGTTCTGTTTCAAATACATCCAAGACCGCTCCTTTTAAGTGGCCTTCCTCCAGTACTCTGATCAGGTCTTCTGTTGGAATGAGGCTTCCTCTTCCTACATTAACCAGAATTGCATCTTTTTTCATGGAATATAGCCGTTCGTAATTCAGAAGGCCTTTTGTTTCCGGTGTTCCCGGGAGACAGCCGATCACAATGTCCGCTTTCTGAAGCTGCTGATCCAGCGCTGTCAGATCATATACCTCATCAAACTCTTTCATCTGCTGCAAATGCTCCGGGACTGCAGTTCTTTTTATTCCAGTCACATGCGTTTCAAACGCTTTCATTCTATGGGCAATATTTCTTCCTATATCCCCTGTTCCCAGGATGAGAATGTTTTTTCCATATATGGTTTCTGATGATCGATTCTGTACCCAGAGGTGTTTCTGTTTGTTCTTCCAGTAGTTCGGAAGTTCACGGTACAGCGCAATGATATTCCCGATCACATATTCTGATATGATCTTTCCAAAAGCGCCGGAAGCATTGGTTAATGTAACTCCTGTCGGAAATGCTTTCATTTTTGTATATTTGTCCACACCGGCCCAGGTCAGCTGGATCCAGCAAAGATTTTCTGCTTTCAGGATTTCTTCTTCCTCTGGCTCTCCGATCACTACTTCTGCTGCTACAATCGCATCCTCAGTTTCTTTGCCCTGAAATGTAAATTCGCACTGATCTCCGAATTTTGTTGCAAACTGATTTTGAATTTCTGCATTGCATTGTGGTTTTAGTAAAACTTGTATTTTTTTCATGTTTTTCTCCGCAAATCATCTTTATCAGCTATATCCTACCATAATTAACAGCCATCTGCTATTATTTTCTGTTATTTCTGCCGCTGATACCTGGTCACTGCCAGGATCATGCAGACAAAAACTACCGCAAACATAGCTTCCAGTCCAATGCCTTTCCACACCGATACAGCTGCCTCACCTGTTAGGTGGCTATAACTTCCAAGAGTCTCATTTACGTTTTCATACCAGTACACAGGAAGAAACTGAGACACCTTCAGGACGTTTCTGTCCATAATGTTCATGGGAACAAACACACCACACAGAAAGCACATTCCAAGAGACAGGATATTTGCGATCCCGCTTAACATGTTGCTGTTTTTTACAAAAAGACCGATCAGATAGGAAAGTGAAAGTGCCACTGCCATCATTACCAGAGTGTTCAGTACATAGTATCCGAAATTTTCTGAACTGAGAAATGTTTTTCCATACATAAGGATAGCTCCAGCCATACCGATTCCCCATAAGCCCCCACCCATCACAAACATGGCCAGAAGCCCTTCCAGACTCTGTCGTCTTGCAGAGATCGCAGATGCCTGCATTCTCTTTGGTATATCGTCTTTTTTGAAAGCCATCAGAACATATCCCATCACATAGCAAAGTAATGCAAGAAACAGATATGGAATATATCGGAAATAATAGAGCCATCCGGACGTACCACTGTTTTCATCTGTATCCAGCATGGTGACTTCTCCTCTTTTTTTATCCAGGATCGCTGTTGCCGCTTCCTTCTGGGAAAAACCGGCTTTCAGATATGTCCGCATTGTATTCAGGCAGCTCTCAAGCTGCTGATCCACATAATATGCCGAATAAGATCCGGGCACCTTGGTCACAGAAATACTTTCGCCGTTTACCATACAGTTCTCATAAAAATCCTCAGGAATCACCACGATGTACTCCACATTTCTGTAAAAAAGCTCTTCCTGAAGCTTCTCTCTGTTATCCTCCAGCATGGTCACGTGATGCGTACCTTCAAGCCATTTTACCAGTCCTTCTGCAAGTGGTCCGTTGTCTTTATCCACCACTCCGATCTTTATTTTTTCGCTTTCATAGCTGGTATAAGTTTCCTTACCGGCCGCTGCCTGAAGTGCCATTGTCACTCCGAAAAAAATGCCCAGATACAGGAGGATCAGACCTGTATTTTTTTTCATGATCCTCATATAGCCTTTAAATACTGTCATAACGTTCCCTCCTGACCATGAAAAAGGATGCCATCACCAGCACCACGCACATTACCGCCAGTGTGATCAGATTTCTATAGTATCTGGTCATATCATCATATACATTGATACAGTAAAACGCATCTGAGATCAGTGATGCAGGATTGATCCGGTTCACAAACGGAACACTTTTTTCCACGATATCCTTCATATTTCCGTTCATCAGTCCGGCAAGAAAGCTGCTTACCATAGAGATTCCAAGCATGAGCCCGATTCTGACGCCTTCCTGCATTTTTCCGAAGCTACCTATAAACATTCCCATAGATACACCGATGAGACTTCCGAAAAAAGATACCACCAGCATTTTTCCCATCTGTCCCTGAAAATCCAGATTGAGAATATACCGGAGATACAGGATCAGAATGATCACGTCCACATAGCCCAGAGCAAAAGATGTCAGCTGGTCTGTAAGGATCAGCTTCAGCTTGTGGGTCGGCGTTACACACCGTCTGGCTGCCAGAGGTGTGATATTGGCCTGGATCCCGATCGCAGAGCCAAATCCGATAAAGCATCCATACAGGCAGGCCATGGCGATCAGTGCGTAAAAGAACTGCACATTTCCGTCAATGGTCCGGCCACCAAGAGAGACTTCCCTTACCAAGCTGTCGGAACTTAACAAGGGTTTCATGGTTTCCATATCCATCTGCGGATTTTTTTTCATGATATTGGTGATAGTCGTTCTGGTGTTTTCACAGCTGTCGAGAACTGTCTGAAGGATACTTTCTTCTATTCCGGTTCCTGCTACTGTAAGGGAAGGCTCTTTTCCCACATAATAAATCCCTTCTACTTTTTTATCCTGCAGTGCTTCCAGCGCTTCCTTTTCCGACATTTCTTCTGCTTTTAAAAGATCCGGACTGCTTTTTTCCACTTCATCCAGATAGGTCATAAAAAACGTATCCGCAGAAGCTTCCTTCACCACTGCCACCGGAACCGTCTGAAAATCTGCTTCATTGATATTTCCGAATGCAAAATAGAAAAAAGTTCCAAGCACAAGTGGAAAGACAAGCGGCCAGAATACAATGTTAAAATTACGGATCTTGGAAAGAAAACTGTATTTCAGTAAATGCAACATCTCCCATCCCTCCTAATCTCTTAGCTGTTTTCCGGTGATTTCCAGAAAGACATCATTTAATGTAGGCAGTTCGGAAAAGACTCTTCCAAAAGAAATATCCTGGCTTTGCAGATAATTAAGAAGACGGATCAGGTTATGCTTCGCATCGGTACAGCGCACGACCAGCACCTGTTTTTCATACTGCACATCAAACACATGCTCCAGTGTGCGGATATCCCGGAGATTTTTTTCTTCCAGGGCAATGGCTTCTACGGTAATGGTCTCTCCTGTTTTGATCATCTGCTTCAATTGTTCCTTTGTTCCCTGAGCGATGACTCTTCCGTGATCCATGATGGCGATCCTGGTACAGATCTGCTCCACTTCTTCCATGTAATGGGATGTGTAGATAATGGTGGAGCCCTGGTGGTTCAGCGTCTGGATCCCTTCCAGGATCTTGTTTCTGCTCTGTGGGTCTACAGCTACCGTCGGCTCATCCATAATGATCAGTCTTGGCTTGTGGGCGATCCCGCAGGCAATGTTCAATCTTCGTAAAAGGCCCCCGGAAAGCTTCTTCGGGTACATTTTGCGGAAATCTTCAAGACCTGTAAATTCAATGGCATCCTCCACCAGCTCTTTTCTCCGTTTCCTGTCCCGTATGTAAAGGCCGCAGAAATAATCGATATTTTCCTGCACTGTCAGCTCATCAAAAACGGCTACATTCTGAAGCACGATCCCAATCTGTTCCTTGAGCTTATAGCTGTCCGGCTTCATCTCTTCTCCGAATATCTTTATTTCACCTCTGTCATATTTCAGAAGTGACAAGAGGCAGCTGATGGCCGTTGTCTTTCCCGATCCGTTGGGGCCAAGTAATCCGAAGATCTCACCCTCCCGGATATCCAGTTCCAGATGATTCAGTGCGGTAAGATCACCGTATCGTTTTACCAGATTTTCTATGTGGACCATACTCTGTGGCATATGTTTTCCTCCTTTTTTACAGTCCGTTAAGCAGGACTTTTATGTCTTTTTCGCAGAAATTCATATTTCTTCTATGATGCCATTATATCCTTTTCTTCTTTCTGCTCCAAGTGTTGAATGTCACCACCTGCGAATGACAAATGTCATGTCTTTTTCAGAAGGATAGATTTTTCTTTGCAGGGAAGGAACCGGTATATTATAATAAAGACACATTGATTTCAGAAATTTGTGCAGCAAAAGGGGTTCTCCCGGAACAGGATACGATAATTTTAGCCGGTTATCTGCCTGACTTTCGGAAAATGCTATAATTCTGAGAAAGGAGGGTATATTTTTTATGCGTTATCTTACAGATTCCATACTATTGCTTTTATACAGTACTTTAACATTTTTTTATGTGCCTGCAGATCAGGCTCTTGTGTTTGCCCTCCTTTTTGCGGTGATCCTTTGCTGCATTACTTATCTGTGCAGGGTATGTAAAACAGAATCCTGTTCACACAATTCTTTGCCAGTATTGAAACCCGCCGGAAATATCATTCCGGTTCTTGCAGGAAGCTATGTGATCTTTGGATTATGTTCCCTGTGGTTTTCGGATCTTCTTCTGTTTTTCCCGCTGTTGCTGTATCAGACCTTATCTGCCGGGCTTTTTCCTCTGGCAGTGGCTGAGCTTCCACTTTGGGGATTTCTGGTTTTTCAGATCAATAAATTTCCGGCAGTTCTTTGTCTGCTTGGGATTTTTGGTTTCGTTCTCTCATTTTTTCTCTGGCTCTATGCCGAAAAATATCAGGCTCTTTACCAGGATTTTCATCAGATCCGGGATGACAGTGAGGAACATACGCTTCTTCTTTCTGAAAAAAACAAGGCACTTCTGGAAAAACAGGATTACGAGATTTATGCTGCTACATTGCGCGAGCGAAACAGAATTGCCAGAGAGATCCATGATAATGTGGGACATGTACTATCCCGTTCTATCCTTATGACTGCTGCCTGCAAAACCATCAACAAAAATGATTCTCTTGATCCTCTGCTTGGAAATCTGGAAGAATCCCTGAACGGTGCTATGAACAGCATCCGTTCCAGTGTACATGATCTTCATGACGATGCGATAGATCTGGAAGATGCCATAAAAGGACTTGTAAAGGATTTCACCTTCTGCCCGGTGAATCTTACTTATGATATGTCCAGGCAGATTCCAAGAGAGGTGAAATACAGTCTGATCAGTATTACAAAGGAAGGGCTTTCCAATGTGATGCGGCATAGTAATGCGGATTCTGTGGATATTCTTCTGCGGGAGCATCCTGCACTTTATCAATTGTGCATTGAGGATAATGGGACACCGGAAAATGGAATTCCGGATATTCAAACTGGATCAGACAGCAATAAGGCAAAAAATACTTCCGGTGGTATGGGTCTGTCCAATATCCGTGACCGTGCAAAGGCGCTGGGCGGTACGGTCCAGATTACGCAGGAGAATGGTTTTCGGATCTTTGTAACGATCCCGAAATCTGTTTCTAATTGAATCAGACAGATATTTCTCACTTTGCCGGAAACCTTCCTGATTTGATCAAAGTACTTTCCCGGCATATTGGATCCGTCTGTTTTTTCTGATCTGTAAATTTACTTTTTATAACTCATAAACAGGAGATTTTGACATGAAAATTATAATCGTAGACGACGACTGCCTGGTTGCAGGAGCACTAAAAACCATTCTTGAAGCAAACCCGGATATCGAAGTGACTGCCACCGGCTCTGATGGTGAAGAAGCCTGCTCTCTGTACAGAGAGTATCTTCCGGATATTCTTCTGATGGATATCCGTATGAAAGGAATGGACGGACTGGAAGCTTCCAGAAAGATCCTGGGCGAATTTCCGGAGGCAAAAATTCTTCTTCTGACTACTTTTTCCGATGATGAATATATTGTAAAAGCCCTCCGCCTCGGCACAAAGGGTTATCTTCTGAAGCAGGATCATACCAGCATTCTTCCGGCTCTTCAGGCGGTTTACTCCGGCCAGACCGTATTCGGCACAGAGATCATATCCAAAATCCCTGAACTCCTGCAGTCTTCCGACGGATTTGATTATGCTTCCAGAAACATCAGCGAACGGGAGCTGGATATCATCCGGCTGATCGCCAACGGATACAGCAATAAGGAGATTGCCACAGAACTGTTTCTCAGTGAGGGAACGGTACGAAATTATCTCAGTTCCATTCTGGATAAACTGCAGCTGAGGGATCGGACTCAAGTTGCTGTTTTTTATTATCAACATAAGTAAAAACCTCCTGCATCCAAATTCCTGTAAATATTTATTAATTTAATAGAATCGGAGGATTCCTCACAATGAACCGCTATCTTACTATCTATATCCCGAAAACAGCTGTTCCGGCACCTGTCTCCCGCTTTCTTCGCACGCAGGCAGGTCTTACAAAAAAGCAGATCAGCCAGGCGAAGTTCCGTCCCGGTGGTATCCGGAAAAACGGACAGCAGTGCCGGGTAACGGAAACCGCTTATCCCGGGGATCAGATCATAGTATGCCTGGAAGCGGACGATGTAGATTCTGCCCAGCTGGAATCTTCATCCTTTACTGTCAATTTGTCCAATCACCATTTCCAGTTCTCCGCAGACGCAATTTCATATTCTGATTCCGCAGCTTCAGAATTTGCAGGTTCTGATGTCAATTCTCACATTTATCATTCACTGGCTGCAACGTCACAGTTTCTTCCTGAGTTGGCGATTATATACGAAGACCAGGATATCCTCGCCATAAATAAACCTGCCGGGATTGTCACTCACCCTTCCGGTTCTCACTACAGTGACAGTCTCGCCAACCAGGTGGCTTCCTATTTCCGTTCCAAAGGAGAGCCTACCAAAGTCCGGTCTATCGGACGATTGGATAAAGAAACCTCCGGTATCCTGCTCTTTGCCAGGAACCAGACTGCTGCCGCCAGATTACAGAACCAGCGTGAAGAAGGGATTTCAGAGAAAACCTATCTGGCTGCAGTTTCCGGTTTCATGCCTGTGGATGAAGATGGAGCTTTTCACAGGATCTCCGTTCCCCTTGCACCTGACCCGGATAACCGTCTGAAAATGGTCGTATCCACAGATGGCACGCTTCCCGGAAGCAAACATGCAGAAACCCTTTATTCTGTTCTGAAATCTACCGGCCCTGACGCAGCAGCTCCGGCTTCTCTTGTAATGCTCCGTCTGAAAACCGGCCGTACCCATCAGATCCGTGTACACATGGCATCTCTCGGGCATCCTCTTCTGGGTGATTCTCTGTACTGTTTATCGGACATATCGAATCCGTTTTCCCGGGCTGCACTCCACGCATGGAAGCTTAAATTTCAACTTCCATTTTCAATTGATGAATCTGCTTCCGACACCCGGGCTTCCATGCATCATGACAAAAATGCCAAAAAAGAAATCTCCCTGGAAGCACCCCTCCCGGAAGATTTCAAAAAATTCTATGAAACGATATTCTGAAGCCATACGCCTTTTTTTACAAGGATAAATCCAATGACACATTTCATCATATCCGCTGCCTGGACCATTGCGTAGATCACAAGTACAGGCAGACCTGTAAAACGGCTTAAGGTAAATGCGATCGTTACACTTACCACCCAGATAAACACACTGTCAAACAGAAATGTAACGATGGTCTTTCCACCGGAACGCAAAGTAAAATATGTTGCATGCAAGAATGCATTCTGCGGCATGAAAAATGCTGTGAGCATAATAAAATATTTCGCCAGAGTACGTGCCTCAGCATTGGTATTGTAAAGCCTTGGAAACAGTGGTGCCATTACAAACATCACAGCTGCCACGCAGGTACAGCAGAACACAGAAAATGCGATCATCTTGTTGTCCGTATCTCTGGCTTCCTTCATCTTACCTGCCCCCAGAAGCTGTCCTACAACAATGGCTACCGAATCTCCAAGTGCGATAAATATGATATTAAATACATTGTTGATGGTATTGGAAATATTTAATCCCGCAACCACGTTCAGTCCACGGACTGAATAACATTGTGTCAGCATGGCCACTCCGGCTGCCCATAAAGTCTCATTCAGAAGCAGCGGGGTTCCCTTAATAAGTGTCTTCTTTGTCAGGTTCGCCGGAACCTTTAATGTTGAATACAGACCCTGTGCAAAAATATTCTTTTCTGTATGCTTATGTGTCCAGCTCAGGACAATGCAGGCTTCCACATATCTGGAGAGCACTGTGGCAACAGCCGCGCCTCTTACTCCCATTTCCGGGAATCCGAATTTTCCATAGATCAGAAGATAATTAAATATCAGATTGATCAGCACTGCCACGATCCCGGCCTTCATTGGAAGTACGGTCTCACCGCATTCACGTAAAGTACTTGCATAGACCTGCACCATCATAAATGGCGGAAGTCCCAGAAGCATGATCCATAAATACTGTTTCCCATAAATAAGAGTATCCCTGATCTCCTGTGCAGTCCCGTCACCTTTTAAATACATGCTGATCAGTGAACCCCCTGCTGTCAGAAACAGTATAATGGTGATTGCTGTCAGAATCACTGCCATCCACAATTTATAACGAAGTGTCTGGCGGACACCCTCATGATCCTTCTGTCCGAAATACTGTGCTGTAAAAATTCCCGCTCCGGACACCCCGCCGAAAATACATAGATTATATACAAAGATCAGCTGATTGACGATCGCCGCTCCAGACATCTGTTCGGTACCGATACGACCGATCATAATATTGTCCAGAAGACTGACAAAATTTGTGATCCCGTTCTGTACCATGATCGGTACTGCAATAGACAGGACCATCAGATAAAACCTCTTATCTCCTACGAACTTTCGGAAAAAAGAAGATTTCTCTTTTACCTTCTCCATAAATTCTTCCCCCTTGTTTTTCGTTTTCCTTCATCCAAAATTCTCCACAAAAAGGAGACTGCCCACCTGAAACATTCTTCCCTTTCGTAAGCGTTGTAGCTACTACCTTACTACAAACTTCTTTTATTTTCAATAGTCTTTATAACGATAAATCTCCGCTTTTTTTGTATCTTTTTACTCCACCATACGACTCTCGTCTGCAATATCCTGATCTTTGAACTTTTGTTCCAGCTGTGTCACAATTTCAGTGTCAAAGTTTTTCAAAGTGATCTAAGCCGGCTGAAAAAAGATCTGGACCGGCTGAATCTGGTGCTGAATTATATTTCTGAGAATTACAAACGGCCTATTTCTCTGGATGAGATCGCAGGTGTTGCTTATCTCCAGGCTGGATATTTCTGCCGTTTTTTCAAGAAAAAGATGGGGGTTACATTTCTGGAATATCAGAATGAATACAGACTTTCTTTTCTCTACAAAGATCTGATCAATACGAAAGACCCTGTGCATGTGATTCTGGAACGCCATGGATTCAACAATTATAAGCTGTTTCGACGGATGTTCCAGGAGCACTTCGGGTGCACACCTAAGAAGGTGCGGGAGAATATGCGGAAATAACAGTACCTTCTCTTACACCATCCAGTCTTCCCGCAAATACGAAGGAAAGTACCGCAGCAATCACTGCCATGGATACGTCAAAACAGATCTTGGTTGTTCCAAAATTTGTTTTCCATGTGAGGATAACCATATAAAAAATGATCCTATACCCGCATAAAAAAACAGCGAAATGGATTTTACTTCCATTTCGCTGTCTTGTGTTATTTCTTGTTTTCTATTATTTTTTTAGTATGTCGTTTTACGCAACCTGATTTTTGTTGTTGGTAACTGTGATCAGATGACTTTTGATCAGTACCGGACGTACTGCATTATAGATGATCGCTACCAGAATTACAGATACAACTGCATTGATAAAGGTTGCCGCCGCACTCATTTTTGCAAGTGCCTGTGCCAGTTCCTGTGGCTGTCCCAGAATGTACTGTTTGTAGAAATATCCTACGATAGGATCTGCAATTACGTTAAATGCAAGTCCTGCGACAGATGCGATCACACTCCATTTGAAAACATATTTTTTATCTGTACTCTCATTGATCTTTGCAACCTTGTGTGCCACAAGACCTACGATCAGACCGATACAGAATTTCAGTACAAAGGTTTTCGGTGCGCCTGTGATATAAACAGGGTCCATGATATCTGCAATTCCCATTCCGATAGCTCCGGCAAGTCCGCCATATACGCCACCCAGAAGCAGTGCTGCAAGTACGCAGAAAGCATTTCCGATATGAATGGATGTTGCGTCTCCGCCCGGCACCGGGATCTTGATCTGCAGAAATGTGAAGGATACATAACATAAAGCTGCTAATAACGCAGTTTCTGCAAGTTTAACTACTGTGTTGTTCTGTGTGTTCATAATAATTCCCCTCTCGTTTCGTTATTACCTTTGTTATTACTTTAATGTATGATTGTATTAATGTAGGAATGTAATAACTTGGATGTTATAGTACCGCTTGTTTGGGTATATTACAAGGGGCAATTTTTATGTTTTTTTAGGGGACAGTTTTTATGGGTAATAAAAAAGTGGCTGTTTAAGCCACTCTTTCATGATTGTATATTCAAAACTACATACATGTTCTATTGATGATCGTTAATCTTTTTTGAATCAATTTTAACCTGCGTACCGATCAGCCTTTTTTCACGGGCTCGCAGCCAAAGCTGCATCGCCTGTTCTTTTGGCTACTCCAGCGGTGGTCATCTCACGACTCCGTCGTTCGATGTCATTTGCTTCACAAATATTCAGTCTGTACCATAAATGGTTCTCCACAAGCAAGCTTGTTCCGCCCCATCTCTGTTACATCCTGCCCGCTTCCTCGGCTTTTTGGTCAAGCCCTCACCCGATTAGTAACAGTCAGCTCCATGTGTTACCACACTTCCACCT
>NZ_JBDGAB010000003.1:116760-129896 GCF_040910705.1 Blautia sp. RTP21359st1_E11_RTP21359_211015 | reverse complement strand
TTTATGGAATCTTCAAAAATTCCTCTTATCATGTATCTAAAGAAAAAACATCTGCCCAGCGGCAGAAAAGAAAAAAAACGCTGCTGGGCAGACCCATTTTCACGCTTAATTTACCTTTGCAGCTTTTTTACTGTCTCCCTGTCCAAGTGTCCTTGCAAGAAGTGCATTGGTTCCTACACCGGTTCCAATCCCCACTGCCACCATAAGCATCTGCACTGGAAATACCAGTGTCAAAGCATTTAGTGCTGTCTCACTGCCTGCTTTCATATTTCCCACAAATGCACTGTCTACAATGTTATAGACTGCCTGCAATGCCATAGATAGGATCATCGGGATTCCCATCTGGATCATCAGCTTATTTACCGGCATATCCTTCATCTTGTTGCTTTCCGCCATTTTGTTTTAACAAATGTAGCAAGAATTCTCCCACCTCTTCAGGTGGTGAGATGAATTGCACATCTGGGCATATCTGCTCAAAAAATCCCTATAGTACAAAAGAAACACTTGTTCTCCATCCCCTGATGTAGTATACTAAAAAAGAACAATTAGTTCATAAATACATATCAGTCGATAAAAGAAAATGAATGATAAATATAATGGAATTAGACAATAATTCCCATTCAGTATTTCTACTATACTATCACCTGGTGATGGTTATAAAATACAGAAGGTGAGAAGAATGAACCGCGCCGTAAAAATAAGGATCTATCCAAATAAAGAGCAGAAAGTCCAGATAGAGAAAACAATCGGCTGTAGCCGCTTTATCTATAACCAGATGCTCGCAGACAAGATCAGCTATTACCAGAAAGAAAAAAAGATGCTCCGGAACACACCGGCCGGATATAAGAAGGAATATCCCTGGCTGAAGGAGGTAGACTCCCTTGCCCTGGCGAATGTGCAGCTGCATCTGGAAAGTGCGTTCCGGAAGTTCTTCCGGGAACCATCCTACGGATTTCCACGTTATAAATCAAAGAAGCATACAAGAAATTCGTATACGACCAATGCAGTAAACGGGAATATCCTTTTGCAGGATAGCCATCTGAAGCTTCCGAAGATGGCTGCCATAAAGATAAAACTCCACCGGCAGATTCCGTCAGACTGGAAGCTGAGATCCGTAACTGTGAGCCGTGAGCCATCCGGGAAATATTTTGCCAGTCTTTTGTTCTGCTGTGAGAACCAAACAGTGGAAAAAAGACCGGCAGAGAGATTTCTTGGGATCGATTTTGCCATGCAGGGAATGTGTGTATTTTCTACAGGAGAAAGAGCCGGGTACCCTATGTTTTACAGAAAAGCAGAGAAAAAACTTGCAAGGGAACAGAGAAAGCTCTCCCACTGTGAAAAAGGAAGCCGGAACTATCAGAAACAGAAGAAACGGGTAGCTTTATGTCATGAAAAGATAAAGAACCAGAGAAAAGATTTCCAGCATAAGCTCAGCAGGGAGCTTGCTGAAAGATATGATGCAGTATGCGTGGAAGATCTGAACCTGAAGGGAATGTCCGGAGGCCTGCATCTTGGGAAAGGCGTGCAGGATAACGGGTACGGGCAGTTTCTGTCCATGCTTGGATACAAGCTGGAAGAGCGCGGAAAACATCTTATAAAAGTAGACCGTTATTTTGCATCCAGCAAGATCTGCAGTGTATGCGGACATAAGAAAAAGGAACTAGCATTGTCGGATAGAATGTATGTCTGTGAATGTGGAAACAGGATGGACCGGGATGTGAATGCAGCAGTCAACATCCGGGAAGAAGGAAAAAGGATCTATAAAGAATGTGCCTGACGGCACAAGAAAAAAATCCGTAACCGGATAAACATAAAAAACAAAACCGCAGGACACGCGGGGATAGCCTGTTTTAGCTTTGCCCTAAAGGGCAATTGAGCAGGAAGCCCCCACTTCAAAATCGTAAGATTTAAGTGGTGGGAGCATGTCACCTCCTTTCTTTTTGGCACAAAAAAAGTGCGCACCCTGTCATATAAGCTGGACTTACGCTGACACGCTACACACTTTTTCATGACGATATTCATTTTTGTAAAATGAAAACGAGTAGCCGGTAAACTGGATTTACGCTTACTTGCCACTCGTTCCCTGTAATTATATTGCCTCTTTTTCAAAAAGTCAAACAAAATTTTATTCCATGCATCTGCCCTGTAAACCCTAGTTACTGTTCACTCCGTTCTCAGCAACACGCTTCGCGATGCACAGAATTTATGCTCCACTGTTTCCGTCAGCCCTTCCGACTTCATAAAGAAGAGTTCGTTTCCTGCTCAGGTTTCTCGATTCTGAGCATGCGATATCCAATTCCTATGTGCGTCTGGATATATTGTACACCGTTTTTTTCAGGCTCCAGTTTTTTCCGCAGTGTTGCCATAAAAACCCTGAGAGAAGCAACATCGTTTTCCGAGCAGCGTCCCCAGATCTGCTGAGTAATATATGTATGTGTCAATACTTTTCCAACATTACGGGATAAAAGGCAGAGCAACTTATACTCAATGGGCGTCAGATGCAGTTCTCTGTCCTTCAGGAATGTGCAGCCAGCCGTGTAATCTATCTTTAATCCACCATTTTCAAAAACAGATGTTTCCGGCTGTTTTCCTGACTGCGTTATGGCAAGCCGTCTTTGGCTGACACGGATACGCGCAAGTAATTCTTCTACTGAAAATGGTTTTGTGATATAATCATCTGCACCCGCATCCAGTGCCTCTATTTTGTCCATATCTTCACTTCTGGCACTGATCACGATGATAGGCATATTCGACCAGGTACGGATTTTCTTTATTACCTCTACTCCTTCCATATCAGGAAGGCCCAGATCCAGAAGAACGATATCCGGATTGTGTGATGAAGCCTCCAAAATGGCTGAAGCTCCATTTTCTGCAGCCAGATATTTATAGTCATGTGTTTTTAATGTGGTAACGATCAGGTTCCGTATGGGTCTGTCATCCTCAACCACCAGAATTAATGTCTTATTCATTTAATGTCACCTCGCTTAATGGTAAAGTAAAAGTAAAATTACATCCATGCGGAGCATGATCTGAAAGAACCAGTGTTCCATCGTGAGCTTCTATGATAGAGCGGCAAAGTGCCAGGCCAAGCCCCAGACTCCGTTGGCTGTCTGCAACGGTTGTTTTCCCTGTATAAAACATCTCAAAAATATGTGGCTTCATTTCATCCGGGATCCCGGGGCCGTTATCTTCCACGCTTACCTGTGCTTTCCCGGCTTTTTTGAACCCCCGAATGCTGATGACAGAGCCTGACGGCGTATATTTTATCGCATTATCGATCAAATTTACCAGAACCTGTATAATAAGATGCACGTCCATACGTGTAAGAACAAGTTCTTCACAGTCCGCCACGATCTTATACGCATCATGCTTCCGGCCGATATGTCGGAGTGACTCTGCTATTACCTCATCCAAAAGCTGATCCGTAAATTTAAACTTCAATCTTCCATCATTGAGCCTGGTAATGGAAAGCAGATTTTCCACAACTCCGATCAGCCACTCTGAATCCTCATGAATGTCCGTGTAGATCTGATACCTTGTAGCTTCATCCAGACGGTCACTGTTACTGAGAAGCATATCTGCATTTCCGGAAATAGAACAAAGCGGAGTACGCAGGTCATGGGAGATCGCCCGAAGAAGATCGCCACGCAGCTGCTCATTTTTTGCTAAAACCGCATTTTTTTCTTTTTCTATGGCATTTTGTACATTCTCCATTGCAAGTGCACATTCATTTATTACAGACAGCAGGATGCTGTATTCATAAGAGTCCAGTGTTTCTTTCTGCAGAGGGATCCCGATTACGCCATAAACATTATTCCCGCTTCGAATTGCCAGATATAAGCATTTTGCCTGTGAGAAATACTGTGTGGATGCGCCGGCACGCTGTCTGTTTTCATAAGTCCATCTGGCCGCCTGTTGTTCTTCCTGTGTCAGAAAATCCTCTGTGCTCTCTTTTTCCCCGGAAAAAAGCTTTCCTTCTGATAAAGTTCCATTTTCCACAACATATGCCGTGATGCTGCGGTTTAACAGGCGTATCAGCTGTGTACAGGTAACTCCGAGGATTTCTGTCTCACTTTTTGCCTTTTGCAGCAGACGATCCGTATCAAACAGAACCTGTGTGCGAAAGGCAATCTGTGAAGACAGCTTTGCATGCATTTTCAGCTTTGCCGCAAGGGTTCCTGTAAGTACAGACGAAATAAGCATTATGAAAAATGTCACCGGATATCCCACCGCGTATGTCTCAAAAGACATCCTTGGCTCCATCAGGAAAAAGCAAAATAAGAATACACTTAAAAAGGAGCCGGCTACACTGCAAAGATAACCATCTGTCACGATCGAAGTGATCAATACGCCCAAAATGTATATCGTTACAATATTTGTATCTGTAAGATCCAGTTTCTGAAACAGCAGGCCGATCAAAGTGCATACTGCAAATATAAAAACCGTCAGCAAGTAATCTTTTGCAGACGGTTTTTCCACATACCATGCAAATGGCCGTTTCGGATAGGTTCTGTTTTTTACTGTATCCTTCATTTTCAAGCTCATTCTGTCATTCTCCTTCTACTGCTGTTTTCTGGAATTATATCACGCAGCTGTTCTGTGGTCAAAATTTTTTCTTCATGGCAATGAGCTATATGCGGAAGCACTTCTGAAGAGCTCTGTATTCTCCTAATACCAGTAATTTATCATTTTCTGCAAAATATGTTTCCGGTGAAATTGCAATACTGAATTCCTCTTCATTTTTTACTGCCAGAATATTAATATTGTAGCGTTTTCTGATGTCAAGTCCACCCACTGTTTTTCCAACCCATTCTTCCGGCACTTCCACTTCAAAAATTGCATGGGAAGCATCCACCTCCATATAATCCAGTATATGATCATCTGTATAACGGAAGGAGGCCCATTTTGCCACCTGCTTTTCCGGATAAACTACCTTATCGGCACCATTGCGTAAAAGAAATTTTTCCTGAACATCACGTTCAGCTCTGGATATCACCAATTTTGCACCCAGTTCTTTTAGAAGGGATGTTGTTTCAAGAGAATTTTGAAAGCTCTCTCCAATGGTCACAAAACAAATGTCATAGTTTCCAATTCCAAGGGACTGTAAAAATTCAGCATTGGTGCTGTCACCAATCTGAGCATTCGTCACAAATGACAGTACTTTGTCCACTCTTTCTTCCTTCCAGTCAACTGCCATAACTTCATGTCCCAGCTGATTGAGCTGCATGGCAATATGTCTTCCAAACCTTCCAAGTCCAATAAGCAATACATTTTTCATAATATTATTTTTCTCCTTCTTATCCAACTGTGATTTTTTCCAGAGGGAGCTTTGCATTTCCCTTATTTCTTCCGGAAAATACCGCATAGATCAGGGTCAGACCACCTACACGTCCCAGATACATCAGTATGATCAGCACGACTTGTGAAAAAACATGAAGTTCCGGTGTGATTCCCAGAGTCAGACCTACCGTACCAACAGCTGAAGCAGCTTCGTACAGACAATCTAAAAGCGGAAGGCCTTCGTACACACTGATCGCTATTCCGCCGCCAAAGAACAAGGCAAAATATAACATGGCTATTGTCGCTGCATTTTTTATCACATGATATTCAAGTCTTCGCCCAAAAGCTCCTGCATTTTCCTGACTTCGAAATGTCGCAATTGCATTTAAAATAAGTACTGAAAAAGTTGTTGTTTTCATTCCACCTGCTGTAGATCCCGGTGAACCACCAATTAGCATTAACAATATCATAACTGCTTTTGATGCCTCACTCATCTCTGAAATGTTTATAGTATTAAATCCGGCAGTTCTTGTCGTTACCGATTGAAACGTTGCTGCTAACAGGCGTTTTCCCATGGGTAATTTTGTCAGATCACAGATATAGAAAAAGACTGCCGGAAATAAGATCAGACATGCGGTAGTCATGAGAATGATCTTGCTTTGCATGCGGTAGCGTTTAAAGTTCAGTTTATTTGTATAAATATCATCCCATGTGAGAAAACCGATTCCTCCTGTAATGATCAACAGCATAATTACCAGATTTATAAGTATATTTCCTGAATACCCGGTCAGCGATGGAAACATACTGGAATCTGTCCCCAGAATATCAAAGCCGGCATTACAAAAAGCAGAGATTGAATGAAAAACTGACATCCAGATTCCCTTTTTTCCATAATCTCCCATAAAAACCGGCAGCAGCAACACCGTCCCTGCAGCTTCGATCAAAAATGTTCCCCTCAAAATAAACCTTGTCAGTCTGACGATTCCTCCAACTTTAGGTGCTGAAATTGCATCCTGCATGGTGCTTCTTTGCATGAGGGATATTTTCTTTCCGGAAAGAAGGGAAACAGACGCAGCCACAGTCACTACTCCAAGCCCACCTGTTTGTATGAGTGCAAGAATGATCGTCTGGCCTGCCAGGGACCAGTAGCTTCCAGTGTCCTTTACCACAAGACCTGTAACACATACCGCCGAAGTGGCTGTAAAAAGTGCCTCATGAAATGGTGTGATCACTTTCTCCGCAGAAGAAAATGGAAGCATCAGCAGAACGGTTCCCAAAAGGATCACTCCTGCAAACCCCATGATAATCAGCTGAAAAGATGTCATATGTTTTTTCTTATATGATTTTTCCGGCATAAATGATCAGAACTCCTTATCAATACTTTTAACAGTGCTATCCTCGTAATGCATTTTATTATATATAACTACTTTCAAAGATAGTATAAAAGTCTCTGCTTTCGTATTAAGATTTTATAAAGATATGATATTGAATTGAGAATTATTTTAACTGAATCAAGGAAATTACCTGCTTTGATAAGTCTAAGCAATACCTTAATACTACAGTTTTTAATTGTAAACTCATTTTATTTTTATAGTTGACAATAGATATTTCTATGTGATAAAGTGATACCCGTACAAAAAAATCAAAAGGAAGGTATTGACATGAACACTGCAGCATGCGAAAAAGAAGCTCCATCGCTTTCCAGAGATGAAGCCATTGCAATTTTAGATACTCCGGACGAAGAACTTGAGGCACTGATCGACCGTGCCAGCAGTTTACGTTACAAATATAAGGGAAACCGGGTAAGCATCCACATCCTTACCAATGCCCGCAGCGGTAACTGTTCCCAGGATTGTGCCTACTGTGCCCAGTCATGTCGTTCCACTGCCGATATTGATAAATACAAATGGGTAGATGAAGACAAATTATATCAGGACAATGATTTCGTAAATGATTATCATTTATCCAGACATTGTATCGGACTGAGTGGTATGAAATTTACAGATAAAGAGATCGAGGAGCTGGCCCGCAGGATCCGCAAAATGAAAGAACACGGAACTCATCTCTGCTGCTCCATAGGCTTTCTCACAGAGCACCAGGCAAAAATGCTCAAAGAGGCTGGTCTTGACCGGATCAACCATAACCTGAACAGCAGCCGTTCCTTTTATCATAATATCTGCAGTACACATACCTTTGACCAGCGTGTCCGGAATATCCATATGCTTCAGGGACTTGGTTTCGAGATCTGCAGCGGCGGTATCATTGGCATGGGTGAAAGTAAGGAAGACGTTGTTGACATGCTTCTGGAATTACGTGAGATCCAGCCGGAAGCACTGCCGATCAACTTTCTTCTTCCGATCAAGGGAACTCCTCTCGGAAATGCAGATATTTCCCAGCTGACAACCGAATACTGTATGAAGGTCCTCTGCCTGGCAAGACTTCTTGTACCTAAAGCAGATATCCGATGTGCTGCCGGAAGAGAAGTTTATTTTAAAGGCGAAGAAAAAAAACTACTCAGTGTTGTAGACTCTATTTTTGCTTCCGGTTATCTTACAGAAGGTGGTCAGGGAATCGAAGACACTCTGAAAACCATTACGGATGCAGGATTCACCTATGAGATTGAATCTGCGTAAGCATCCTTATGGACATATGACCTATCATACACACTTACAGCATTTCATTACTTACCCGAACCAGTAAATATATTACCTTTTTCAAAGGAGGCTCTTTCAATATGAACCAGACAAATACTGTCTCTGCACCACGTACAAAAACCTACGAGATCACCATGACCGCTCTTATGGCAGCTGTCACTTGTATTCTTGCGCCGCTGTCCATTCCGATCGGTCCGGTTCCGATCTCATTTACCAATCTTGCCATTTATCTGTCCCTGTATCTTCTCGGATGGAAAAAAGGAACCATCAGCTATCTGATCTATCTTCTGCTTGGACTTGTAGGTCTTCCGGTATTTTCCGGATTTACCGGCGGCCCTGCAAAGCTGGCCGGTCCTACAGGCGGATACATCATCGGCTTTATCGTTATGGCTGTTATTGCCGGACTGGTAATTGACAACTGCCATAAGCCTCTGATCCAGCTCGTTGGTATGATCGCAGGAACAATTGTATGCTATCTTTTCGGAACTGTATGGTTCTGCATCGTTGCAGATTCCACTTTCAAAGCAGCTCTTGGAATCTGTGTAATTCCGTTTATCCCGGCAGATCTCATAAAAATGATCATCGCCATGATCATCGGACCAATGATAAAGAAACGAATCCGATAAGCTGAAACTCTGATACTCCCAAAAAAGGCAGCAGGAAATGTTGGAAATTTCCTGCTGCCTCTTTATCGCGTTTCATTTTTCTTATCTGAGTTTTTTCTTCAGTTCCTGGATCAGTTCAAAATAATCTCTGTGCTTCATCTCCGGGAAAGCCTTAATGATTCTTCCCTGGCCGAATACCGTATGGTTTGTGATAGAGCTTGACAGCTCATCAAACTGTGCCTGAAGCTCCGCTTTCTTCATTCGAAGCATTTCGGCAGATTTTTCTCTCTGAGCCACAGTCGCATCTCTGAGCTCTGCCTTAGCAAGAGCAACCTGAACCTTTCCTTCTCCCACCTTCTGTGCTGTATCAATGGTAGTTGTTGCCAGAGTATCACTGAGCTTATCACTCACGATCCGCAGATCCGCACGTACCTTATCTAGTCGGGTAAGCTTCTTATTCAGTCCGCGGATCACCGCCACTGTTACAATAAGATCAGCCAGATACACCGCATACAGAATTGCCATAACAACCCATTCCAGTGTGGAAGGTGTATGAGAAGCCTGACGCTCCACATACTTCTGAAAAACCTTTACGACCATCACAATGGCAAGTCCCCATATCAGGGAAAACTCAAGACAGATATAGCCGTGAAAATTCAGCGGCTTATTAGAATAATCCCACCATCTTGCATGGAAGCATACATCCAGAAGCCATCCGGCAACCAGCTCTACCGCAGTTGCAAGAACGATTCCAAACAGAAAGATCATTCCCTCACTCATCTGATGTCCGCCGCTCTGAAGCGTATTAAGCAATGCAAACACGGAAAGTACACCAAATCCGTACACCGGGCATACCGGACCGTTGAGAAATCCCCGGTTTATAACCTTTCCTAAGGTTACTGCATGGAAGATAACTTCAACGACCCATCCTCCAAAAGAATAAAACAAAAAATACAGACATATCTGAAAATACGTCATCCCGCAAATCATCCTGTACTCCTCCTTTACAGCTGTCAAGATTCCGGCAGCTATTTCAGGGGTCAGTACCATCACCTCTGCCGGGGTGATTCTGATTATATCATATCACCCCTCTCATTTACATCCCTTTATCCGGTCATTCTTCCGAAACAATTTCTTTTTTCACACGGGTAAAGTACAGAAAGAATCCGATGTTCAGAATGATTCCCACTGTGGTAGATACCGGTGCTACAAGACCGATCTTTGTCAGGCTGGCATCCGGCTGGATACTCATAAAGTACGCCATTGGAAGTCGTACCAGAAGCGTCTGGATCAGGCCCTGGACCATACCCCATATGGTCTGGTTGTTTCCGGTGAAATAGCCTATCATACTGAACAGAACAGCCGTTACCAGTGTCTCCGGAGCAACCCCCTTCAGATAATCAAAGCCCTTTTGGATAACGCCGGCATCTGTTGAAAAGAATCCTGCCAGCACATCACCCTTCAGCAGGATATTCAATCCTGTATTCACTTTTGACACACTGCAGGTAGTCTGCAAAATAGCCCCATCGTACAGACTACTCCAGACCGTTTTCCCCTGCTTTCAGCTTCAGAACTTCTGTAAGCTCCGGGATCTGCATCATATTCCTACAATTCATAAAACACTACTCCTCCCACTGATACTGCTTTATATCTACACATCCATTTGCCTTAAACTCCACACCCTCGTCTTCCAGAAGCATCTTCTGCTCTCTCCAGCCTGGTGCAGTACGCCCTGCATGGTTCACAACTCTGTGGCAGGGATACTTCCCGGAAAATTCTGCCATACCTAAGACTTTTCCTACAAGACGTGAATTTTTATCCCGCCCGATCAGACGTGCGATCTGTCCGTAGGAGGCCACTTTTCCCTCAGGTATCTCTTCCACCACGGACAGTATCTCGTAGATTAAATCTTCATCCAGTATTTTTCCCATAATTATTCCTCCGAAATCCTGCTGGCAATTTTCATAGCATGCTTTCATAAATAAAATATCTCTCTTTTCGTGGACGCCTGCACCAGACCGTCCTCTCAGCCTGAGTTTTACAGTGCAGTTCCTTTCTTTGGAATAAACAAACAGCTCATATCTGTATGTTCCAGCTTAAGAAGTGAAATTTTTTTGTCAATTCCTCCGGCATAGCCCGTCAAGCTTCCATTTGTTCCTACAACTCGATGGCAGGGAATGATAATGGAAATTTCATTATGTCCAACCGCACCGCCTACTGCCTGGGCGGACATATGGGAAGTGTTTTTCATCACTGCAATTCTGCGCGCAATTTCTCCATATGTGATCGTCTGTCCGTAGGGAATCTCCAGTAAAATCTGCCACACTGCCTTTCTGAATGTTGAACCGTTCGGATGAAGTGGTGGAGTAAAGTTCGGTTCTTCACCGGAGAAATATACATCCAGCCATCTTTTTGCTTCTGTGAGAATTTTCGTTTCCTGTGGAACATAATCTTCCGGAAGTGTATTTGCAAAATATTTCTGTCCTTCAAACCACAAACCGGTAAGTCCGATTTCATCTGCGGCAAGTAAAATATCTCCGATTAGCGATTTATATTTGCATGTGTATACCATATTTCCCCCCACATTCATTTATCTCTACAATTTTTTCTATAGGATTCCTCTTAATTAACGCAAATGTCACATGCGCGTCCCCTCTGAGATTTCATCTCGGTAATTGAATTGCCGAGGATTCCCGCTTATTGTCCTAAAACGGAAAAAGGGACCAGAAACATATGCCCCGAATCCGGCTCTATAATCTCAGGCACTCTCATGTTGCTCTACTGATCAAATATCTGGTTATTGCGGATTGCCTGGGCCATGTGAGTATTAAGGTTACTCTTGGCACCTACGGCCACCTTTATCCCAACAAGCAACAGGAGATTTCTGATATTCTTGACAATTTATAATATTATACCATTTTTGTTTTGAACATGCTATAAACGGAACAAAAACCCCCGGAAGTCTCGACCACTTCCGGGGGTTTTCGTATCAAATTCGTATCACGAGATCGTCAAACCCAGTGTTTTTCCTGCTTTTAAAAGTTTTTCAATACTCTCTCCACAACAATATAAAAAGCGGCAGAACCTCTATTTTTGCAGGCTCTACCGCTTTCTATCTGAATTCCCCTCAAAAAATCTTTATATTAGAACAGTCCTGTGATCTTACCGCTCTCGTCTACGTCGATCTTGGTTGCTGCCGGTACTTTCGGAAGACCTGGCATGGTCATGATCTCACCTGTCAGTGCAACAATAAATCCTGCACCTGCGGAAATCTTAAGATTTCTTACTGTTACCTCGAAATCTGTCGGAGCACCAAGCTTTGTCTGGTCGTCTGTTAAGCTGTACTGGGTCTTAGCCACACAGATCGGGCAGTTGCCAAATCCAAGTGCCTCCAGCTGTTTCGCCTGCTTCTGGGCATTTGCTGTAAGAACCACTTTCTTTCCACCATAAACCTTCTGTACGATCTGGTTCAGTTTGTCCTCGATGGAGCCTTCCAGTTCATAAGCATATGTGAAATCATTCGGCTCTTCAACAAGACGGATCACTTCCTCAGCAAGCTTGATTCCGCCTTCGCCACCTTTTGCCCATACCTCGGAAAGTGCTACGTTTACGCCAAGCTCCTTGCATTTTGCTTCCACAAAATCAAGCTCTGCCTTGGTATCGGTCGGGAATGCGTTAATAGCTACCACACATGGAAGCTTGTATACATTTTTGATATTGCTTACATGCTTCAGAAGGTTCGGGATACCCTTTTCAAGAGCCTCAAGGTTCTCATTGTTAAGATCTGCTTTTGCAACGCCACCATTATATTTCAGAGCACGTACGGTTGCTACGATAACAACGGCACTTGGTGTAAGACCTGCCATACGGCACTTGATATCCAGGAATTTCTCAGCTCCAAGATCAGCACCGAATCCAGCCTCTGTGATGGCATAATCAGCAAGCTTCATAGCCATCTTTGTAGCGGTTACGGAGTTACATCCGTGAGCGATATTTGCGAATGGTCCGCCATGAACGATCGCCGGAACATGCTCCAGTGTCTGAACAAGGTTTGGTTTCAGGGCATCCTTCAGAAGTGCTGTCATAGCACCCTCTGCGTGGAGGTCTCCTGCTGTTACCGGTTTCTGCTCAGCAACCTTACCGTAAGTATATCCGATGATGATTCTGGAAAGTCTCTCTTTCAGATCTTTGATATCACTTGCCAGACAGAGAACTGCCATAATCTCAGATGCTACAGTGATGTCATATCCGTCTTCACGCGGCATACCGTTTGTTCTTCCGCCAAGTCCGTCTACTACATTACGAAGCTGACGGTCGTTCATGTCCACGCATCGTCTCCAGGTGATCTTTCTCGGGTCGATGTTCAGTTCATTACCCTGGAAAATATGGTTGTCGATCATTGCTGCAAGAAGGTTGTTTGCCGCACCGATTGCATGGAAATCACCGGTAAAATGAAGGTTGATATCCTCCATCGGAACTACCTGTGCATAGCCGCCGCCTGCCGCACCACCTTTGACACCAAATACCGGTCCCAGGGATGGCTCACGAAGAGCTACCATAACATTTTTTCCAAGTCTCTGCATTCCATCTGCAAGAC